>JBDKUU010000625.1:0-7078 GCA_039679525.1 Phycisphaerales bacterium
ACGACCAGCGGGGACCCCATTGCCGCCGGGACTTGCTCTTCGAACACGCGCCTGAACGTGTACAAGGCCCTGCAGGCGGCGATTCCATCGAATGGGCGCATCCGTCTGGACCACGAACGCTACGGCCAGGAAGCCCGCGTGGGCATCCTCGTGGCGGACTGGGATCTTCAGGGGGCCGGCCGGCAGACGGTGCAGATCGACACCGCCGGCGGCGACAGAGAGACCGTGACTCTCACGGAATCGGATGTCTCGCTCGGCGTGTTCCGGGGCGAGATCACCATCCGTAAAGCGGTCGTCAAACGCAACGACGGCGTCCTCCAGGCGCAGAATGGACAGAACTTCGTGGCTCAGTACCTGGACGCAGACGACGGTCTCGGCCACGCCGGGCAGTGGCATCAGGCTGTCGCCATAGCGGACTACCAGGCGCCGACGGTTCTGGACGTCAGGGCCGTGACGGTCGGCGCTACGGCGACGATCAGCATCCTGGCCAATGAGCCTGTTCGTACGGAAGTTCGCTGCGGTAAGATCCGCGGCGGGCCGTACAGCCTGATCCAGCGAGGACAGCAACTTGGCGAGTCATCCACGATCGAGCTGAGCGGCCTGAGCCCGCGAACGTCGTATTACTTCGTCGTCGCCGCGACGGACGAAGCCGGCAATGAGACGCTGGCGAACAACGCCGGACAGGGTTACACGTTCATCACGGGCAACTGGACACAGGGCTCGCGCGTGCCGGCCGACCACGCGACGATCCAGGAGGCGATCGTCGCCGCCGTCGACGGCGACACGATCTGGGTCGCGGACGGGACGTACTCGGGCCCGGGCAACCTGGAGATCGATTTCCTGGGCAAGGCGATTACGCTCAAGAGCGAGAATGGGGCCGCCGGCTGCATCATCGACTGTCGGGGCGAAGGGCGGGCGTTCTACTTCAACAGCGGCGAGACCGCCGGCAGCGTGCTCGACGGATTCACCATCACCCACGGCGGCAACAACGACTACGGCGGCGGCATCCGCTGTATGGGCAGCAGCCCGACGATTCGCAATTGCATATTTCTGAAGAACTCCGCGGATCTCTACGGTGGAGGTCTGTGCAACTGCTACGGCAGCAATCCGACAGTCGTCGATTGCGTATTTCAGGAGAACTCCTGCGCAGGATCGAGCATCTCCGGCCGAGGGGGCGGCATGGCCAATCGGCACGGCAGCAGCCCGATCGTCAGCAACTGCACGTTCGTCGGCAATTCAGTCGGATACAACGCCGGAGGCCTGGGCAACTTCGACGCCAGCAGTCCCCGGGTTACGCGATGCACGTTCAATGGCAACACCGCGATTCTCAGCGGCGGGGCGGTCGGCAACTGGCAGGACTGCGTCGCGGTCTATAAGAAGTGCGTCTTCTCAGGCAACTACGCCGGGGACGGCGCCGGCGCGGTCGCCAACATGTCCGGCAGCGGCTCGGCGTTCGAGAACTGCATCTTCAGCGACAACAATACCAACGGGCTCGGCGGGGCCATGAAGAACACCGGCGCCGTCGTCATTCTCGCCAACTGCACGATCGACGGCAATCGGGCCGATCTGGCCTGCGGCGGCGTCTGGAGCGGCATGGCCAGCGACGTGCAGCTCGACAACTGCATTCTCTGGGGCAATTCCACCGGTGCAGAGGACCTGCAGAGCGAACCGGCACAAATCCTCGCCGAAGGCAGCGACGTGCGGCTGCGCTACTGCGACGTCCAGAACTGGAGCGGCGAACTGGGCGGCATCGGCAATTTCGGCCGGGAGCCGCTGTTCGTCGACGCGACCGGCGGCGATTACCACCTTCGCAGCCAGGGTCGGCGGTGGGACAAATCACAAAGTCAGTGGGTGTGCGACTCCGAAACGAGTCCCTGTATCGACGCGGGCAACCCGGGGTCTCTCCTGGGCGATGAACCCTTGACTTCGCCGGACGATCCGAACCGCGCGACGCTCGTCAACGATCGAATCGATATCGGCGCCTTCGGCGGCACGAGCGAAGCGAGCATCGCTCCGGCCGGCTGGAGTCTGACGGCCGACGCCGACAACGACGGCCGAGTCGACTGGCGGGACTTCGCTCGCATGGCGGCAAGCTGGTCTCAGGCCGCGTCCGAGTGCGAGGCGGACCTGACCCGCGACGGCATGGTCAATGGGATGGACCTGGTTCGCCTGGGCGCGGAATGGCGGCACGAGAAGAGCACTGCGGCCAACCCGTGACGAATCCGGTAGGGTTGGGCTTGCCCCACCGATTCTTCTGTCGGACAAAACAGTGTACAACCGCAGCCCGCGATGGTAAGGATAGAGACTGACCCCGTGGTTGAAGGATCGGTTGGGGCCGGACGAATGGGCAGGCAAGGAGGCCAGTGTGGGCAGGGTTTCGTATTTCTTCGCCGGTGGCGGCACCGGCGG
Organism: Phycisphaerales bacterium; assembly: GCA_039679525.1. Classification (GTDB taxonomy): domain Bacteria; phylum Planctomycetota; class Phycisphaerae; order Sedimentisphaerales; family Anaerobacaceae; genus PLanc-01. The sequence goes on from JBDKUU010000625.1 coordinate 2,410, forward strand.
TCACATTTATCCGTTGCTGGCGGTCGCCGAGCAGGTTCAGGCCAGGCAGCCGGACGCTGAAATTCATTTCTTTCACAGCACGCGGGCCGTGGACGAGCGGGTTTTCGAGAAGACCGGGTTCGGCCGCACGACCTTGCCGGCGACTGGTCTGTACGCGCATCCGATCAAGCTCCTTCGATTTGTCCTGACCTTCCAGCAGAGCTGCAAGATCGCCATGCGGGAGATCGCCAAACGGGAAAGCGCTGTGGTCGTCGGAGCGGGGGGCTTCGTCGCGGGGCCGGTCTGTCGGGCGGGCCGCAAGCTGGGCGTCCCTGTTGCGCTGATCAACGTGGACATCGTCCCCGGCCGGTCGAACTGGCTCAGCGCCCGCTGGGCGGACGAGATCTTCCTGCAGTTCGAAGAGAGCAGGAGCCATTTCCCCCGCACTCGGGCGGCCATGCATACTGTCGGATGTCCCCTGCGAAGCCGGTTTCTGCACCCTGACGCGAAGAAGGCGATCGCGGATCTCGGCCTCGACTCGAACAAGCACGTCCTGCTGGTCACGGGGGCGTCGAGCGGGTCCACGAGAATCAACGAGGCGATCTGTCGATTGCTGCCGAAGCTGGAGGCGTTCGCGGATCGCTGGCAGATCGTTCACTTGACAGGCCTGGACAACTATAAGGCCGTTCTGGAGGCCTACCGCGGGACCCGGCTCAGCCGCAAGGTGCTCGATTACTACGACGGCATGGCGGACCTCTTCGCGGCGACCGACCTGGTGATCGGTCGAAGCGGGGCGGTCAGCGTGGCCGAGTACGCCGTCGCGGGGGTCCCGAGCATTTGCCTGCCGTACCCGTTCCACAAGGACAAGCACCAGTACCTCAACGCAGGCAAGCTGACCGAGGTCGGGGCGGGCGTGATTGTGGACGACGTCGCGGATGCGGACGACCGCGTGGCCCGGCTTTGGAAAGAGCTGGAGCCTCTGATGGGCGACGACGCCAGACGCCGGCAGATGGCAGAGGCCTGCAAGAAGGCCGCCAAACCTCAGGCCGCCTCCGAGATCGCCGCTCGCCTGATCGAGATGGCCAAGAAGAATTGAACCGCCGGATGCCGCGGCGCTAAGACACGAGAGCCTCGCTGCGTCGGCCGCTCCAGTCTGGTCAATCGGTGCCATGGCTACGCCTCGTAGCCATGTCTCGCCATCGAATGCAGGACACATGCTTGTGCGAACGCAAGCATGGCACCTCGCACCCGGTCAAAGTATCAGGCCGCTGAGAGACGCGACTCGTCACGTCCTGACGCAGGTTCGGCGGTCCGCCTGTCTGTCGCGGGTCCCCAGCAGGTCGTTGAGCAGGTACTTGCGCACGACCATGTCCCAGCTCATATTGCAGGCCAGGCGATACCCGTCGCGGATCATGCGTTCGAACTGGGCTTCGGTTTGCGGCAGATGGTCGAGGACCTCGCGGGCGACTCTCTGGCCTTCGGCAGTCTCGATGCGGTCGCGGGCCTTGCGGTCGATCTGGAGCAGGTCTTCGATATCCATGTGGGAGCAGTCGCCCAGGGCGGTGTAGTCCGCCAGAATCACGTTGCGTACGCCTCGCCCGCCGGTGACGTCGCGCAGGAAGCCGGCGCAGCCGCAGACGTTCGTGACGACGCAGATGCCGCCGAACGTGAGCGGCTCGAGCTGGGCGATCCCGAAGGGCTCGTAGATGCTCTGGCCGAACTCGACGTCGGCGCCCCGCCGAATGTCCATGAATTCCACATCCTCGGGCATCCGCCGGCCGCAACTCTTCTGATCGAAGCCGAACGTGTTGATGAAAATGGCTTTGATGTTCCGGCTGCGAGCATTGAACTGCTGAATCGCGGTGTAGAACTCCGATTCGCCGCCGGAGAGGTCGGACCCGCCTTCGCGATGCGCCACGGGCCATCCGTAGGTCTCTTCCATGTGCTGAACGTCGCAGGTCCGCCGGCGGGCGGTCTCTGTCGAGAGCAGCAGGAACACGGCGGTCTTGCCCTGTTCCCGCAGGCCTTTCTCGATGTGTTCGAGCACCGACAGGTCCCGCCAGAGGCCTTTGCTTCGGACCAGGCGGGTCACGTGCGTGAAGACGTAGTCCGGCCGGAAGCCCAGCAGGTTCTCGCAATACCGTTGGAGCTTGTCGCGGGCGGCGTGCTTCTGCGCGAGACTGATCTCGTAAGCCGGGATGCCGTTGTAGACGATGTCGATGTTCGCGGTCTCGAACTCGGGAGCCAGGAATCGCATCTCGTCGGCCACGTAGTCGCCGACGGCGTAGATGCGGTCGCAGTGCTTGGCCGCCTCGACGAGCGCGTGCTTGAAGTACGTGCACTGGTTGCCGAAGACGTCGTTGACGTAGAGCCGATCCTCGTGAGCCTGCTTCATCACGTTGTAGAACATCGTGTCGTGGCCGGCGTGCTCTTCGACGATCCGTCGGACGGTGGCGACCTCGTGGGCGTAGAACGCGGTGCCGAAATTGCAGTAGGGCTCCAGCTTCGCGGCCAGCGCCGTGGGCATGCCCATGAACTCGTGGGCGATGACCGTCGTGCGGCCGTCGGGCACGCCGAGGGCCTTGAGCACCGCGATGGCCGGCGGCGCGAGACGGACGTATTGTTCGTACTCCCAGAGGTGTTCGTAGAGATGGCTTTGAATGCCGAACTCGTCGAAGAGCCGGCGTTTGAACTCGTTGAGCATGGCGCCGTCCATGTAGCGGACGTCGATCAGCACGACTTCCGCGGTGCCGCGGATGCCGGTCTGCTCATCGACGAAGGTGCGGCGGCCGTAGACGATGCCGACGTTGTAGAGGCTCTCGATTCGGCGAAAGGCCGTGCTGTAGCCGGGATTGATCAGGCCGTCGATCGAGGAATAGAGCACCTCGCCGCCGGGGCCGAGGCGATCCTCCAGCGATCCGTCCGTTGCGAACAGGGGACTGACGAGGATCGATCGGTTGACCGTTTCGAGGTACGAGGGGCACGGGAAGAACCCTTGGAGCACCGCCCCGATGCCCCCGATCTTGCCGGCGGCCTCGTGGGTGACGTGAACGACGACGCTTTCTGCGGCCATAGTGAGTCTCTCCAACCTTCGTGTTTAGGCCGACCCCGAGTTAGCCGGCCCTGCGCGTATAGTCTACGAAGTGATTGGAGAAGAGCCAATTGGAGGGCGCAAATCGGGTGAGAGGGCCAAATGGCCCGAAAACTACGCGAAAACCCGGCGATTGTGCCCGTTATTCGCGGAACCTGTGATCGTGGAGCGCTTTAGCTGAGCCGCGATCGCAGATTCCGGATGTAGCCGAGCAGGACTTGTTTGGGGATGTCCTCCAGCTCCGGATCGGGCTCTTTGCTCGTGACGAGCTTGTCCAGGATCAGCGTCGCCTTGCGCCGGTGCGGCAGGATCTGCTCGGCGGTGCGCTGGGCGTCGTCGAGATCGCCGTTGGCCATCTGTCGCAGGTAGCGGAGGATGAAGTCCGTCAGTTTTTCCTCGCTGATGTCCGTGCCAGGCGTGGGGCCCGCTCCCTGTCCGCCCTCCGGCACGTTCTTCTCCTGGAGGATGTCCCGCGTGAGGGCGAGGGTTTCGAGCATCAGTTGCCGCTGCCGCTGTTCCTCCGTCTGATCGAGGGGGGCCAGCTTGAGCTCGTCGTCCTCGACGACAGGCTGGGGGACGTAGACCTTGTTGTGGCAGCCGGGGCATTTGCCCCACTTGCCGCCCGCGCTGTCCGGCGCTTCAATCTTCTTGCCGCAGAGGCCGCACTGTAGTTTGATGGTCATTCCAGCACCTCACCTGGGGTTTCTCATCAACTGCCTGCCGTATATTCCGCCGCGACGTCGGTCGTGATGCCGCCGCGGGGCGTGAATCGGGCCGTCACCTTCATCCAGCGAGGCCGGCACATGCCGGTCAGGTCGTCCAGTATATCATTGGTCAGGGACTCGTAGAAGATGCCTTTGTTGCGATAGGCCTGGAGATAGAATTTGAGGCTCTTGAGCTCGATACAGGTCTTGTCGGGGCAGTACTCGATCGTGATCTCGCCGAAGTCCGGCTGGCCCGTCCGGGGACAGACGCTCGTGAACTCCGGGCACCGGATCGTGATCCGGTACTCGCGTCCAGGACGCGGGTTGTCGAATACTTCTATCTTCTCACGGTCAGCCATGATGATCCTTTACCGGGAGTCCACAGAGGGAGGGAACGTGCCGGCCCACCATCTTTCGGGACTCCACTTCTTGTTTTCCTGTCGTTTTCAGTATAATCCCCGTGACATCGTCGGACAAGTCCGAACCGTGAAAATGGATCGACAGATCGGGCCTCGGGCGATAGCATAGGGCTTGGCCGGGGTACTCGTCCGGCCGCAGGTTATCGGGCTTTGATGGACTGGGGATCGAGCCTCGCATCCATCGCAAGAGCCGCAACGGGGGTTCTACGTTGCGAACGCGAAAAAGGATCAGAACGTGGTGCAGACGAAAGCGATCGTACTATTGAGCGGGGGCTTGGATTCGGCGACGACCTTCGCCATCGCCCGCAAGGAAGGTTTCGCGTGCCATGCTCTGACTTTTCGCTATGGCCAGCGTCACAGCCGGGAGATCGACGCGGCCCGGCGGGTGGCCCGCTCGCTCGGCGCGGTCGAGCACCGGCTGATCGAGATCGACCTGCGGGCCCTCGGCGGCTCGGCCCTCACCGACTCGCGGATCG
>JBDKUU010000626.1:0-4031 GCA_039679525.1 Phycisphaerales bacterium
ACATTGTGTTCGATTGCGTTGAGTCCGTCGAACACGCGAGTGTCGGTCGGCTGTGTCCAACCCGGCGAGATCGCGGGGTTGGCACAGCCGGCCTCTTTGATTGTCTCCCCCCCTTTGCGATCGGAGGTCGATGTGAAAACACAAAACACAAGAGAACGTGAACAAGATCCGACGAACAGACAGACCCCGCGATCGGGTGCGTGCGCCGCCGTGACGGCGATGCTATGCACGCTGATCCTCTCTTCCCTCGCGACGGCCGGGCCCGCCAGCGACTTGGAGCTGGCCAACTCCTGGGGCGTGCTCACCATTGGAGCCGATCTCGTGCAGAACCTGGGCAACAGAGGCTCGGGCGTCAAGATCGGCATCATCGACAGCGGAATCGACTATACCCATCCCGAGCTGAGCGCGACCTATGCCGGCGGCTGGGACTTCGTGAACAACGACAACGATCCCTTCGACGACTACGGACATGGCACGGAAGTGGCCGGCCTCATCGGGGCGGCCTCGAACGGAGTCGGAATGGTCGGCGTCGCCCCCGAGGCGAGTCTGTACGCGTACAAAGTGTTCAACAGCTCCGGCGCGGGCAACTACGGGAATGTCATCGCGGCATTGGACCGCGCCATCCTCGACGGAATGAACGTCGTGAACCTGAGCTTCGGCTCGACGGGCGATCCCGGACAGGACCTGTTGGACGCCTGCGACCGTGCGGCCTCCGCCGGCGTTGTCGTGGTGGCCTCGGCTGGGAATTATGGCGGCGCAGGCACGGCGGACACGGTTGTCTTCCCGGGCCGTTACCCATCGGTGATCGCCGTCGGCGCCACGACGATGGCCGACGAACATCCGAGCTTTTCGAGCATAGGGCCGACGCTGGATCTGGTCGCGCCGGGCGTCGACCTCTATACAACCACTCCTCTGGGCGGCTATACGACCGTGAGCGGAACCTCGTTTTCGGCTCCGTATGTGACCGGAGCCGCCGCCCTGCTGATCCATGACGGCTTCTCCGACATCGAGGAAAGGCTGATTTCGACCGCCCTCGATCTGGGCCCGGTCGGATTCGACACGCTCTATGGCTACGGGCGTCTCGACGTCCATCCCATGGCGGTTCCGGCCCCCTCGGCGATCGCGCTGGCCCTGCTCGGATCGTCCCTCGCGAGGTCTTTCGTCCGAAGACAGAAGCGGAGCGTCGTGTCGTAACAACCCATCGGCGCGTCACGGCCGGGCGAGGACGAAGCCGTCGCGCCCGCCGGGAGATTCGCGGAGTGGGGACGGACTTGGCCGAATGACAAGAACGCGATACTTCGTCGTTCGAAGTACGACAAAACCGATGATAGGAAACAGGCCAATTAACATGTTAGGCTTTTCCTGCATTGCTGAACTCTGAGGATAATGCTCTGTATAGAACGTGACATGGCAAGTGCAACGCGACTTGCCGAGACGCAACGTGAGTGAGCTCCTGTGGACAACACCTGACGACACACCTACGGTAGGCAGCCCGACGGACAGGAGGTCCCCACGAGGGACAGCAGAAAGGATGGAGAAGCACGAATGACGAGGATAGCGGCATGGCGTTCTGTGGCGATGGTTCTTGTTCTGGGAACAACCGGATGGGCGGGATCGACGCTCGATCTGACGCTCGGTTCCCTCTCGCCGAACGCCGGGGTCGTCTGGGACGACTACCTCAGCGGATCGTGGGCGATCGCGGGGAATGACGCGACATTTCAGGATGTCTACCAATACCTGCCTCAAGCCAACACCGCCGCGAATGCCGCCGTGATCGGCGCCAACGCAGTCGCCGTGGCCGCGACCCAACCCGGGTCCGTCGTGGCCACCGCCTTTGCGACCGCCGGCCCGGGATCGAGCGCCGCGTATGCCTATGCCGATCAACGAATCTGGTTTACGACGTCCCAGGGCTCGGATCTCCAGATCGACCTGACGTTCACGGTCGCTCAGTCCCTGTCCGCCGGGTGGAACGAGGCCGCCTTCGCGGACGCCTCGATCGGGCTGAGCTTGTATCGCGAGGGCGGCGTCCTGGACAGTATGGCCGACGACGCGCTGGTCGATGAGTCCGCCGTGTACATTTGGAATTCCACCGATGCCGGCGATTCTCTTTCGGAGCAGTTCAGCGACATGCTCTCGGTACTCGGCTCCTTCTCGCCGGGCGAAGTCGGATACGTCTGGCTCAGCGTGGATGGACAAGCCGTGGCCGCCACGATTCCGGCGCCGGGCGCCATGCTCCTGGGCATGACCGGCGCATGCCTGGTCGGATTCCTTCGCTGTCGTTTCCTCTGGTGGGGATGATCACTGATACACAGGTCATGAGAAACAACACAACTGAGAATGGAGGAAGTACGAATGAGAACATTCCAACGAACAACCTGCTTGACCTTGACGGCCGTCGTCCTGTTGACGCTTGCCTTGTCGGCGGGCGCCAGCCGTGCGGCCACACCTGCGGCGAGCGTCGCGAGTCTCGCCGTCCACCTGCAACAGGCCGTGACGCCGGTGTTTGCAGGTCCTGTCGTCATCACCGGCCCGGGGGTCATCATCCCTGCGGTCCCAACCCCTCGGAGTCCGTTCCAGCCTCCCGCTTGGGTGCCGTCGACGCCTCCGTGGCCGACGCCTACGGTCGTCCCGCCCGCACCTCGGCCGATCCGTTGATCGGGGCTGCGTAGAACGCGCGATCCAGGAGGACGGATGATTGTCTCACCGTCCTCCCGGATCGCGGAGGCAAATCAGGTCCTAAGGATGTATCGAGGCATGGCGGAGATGTTCTGTCCTCAGGTCGGCGGGATGCCTCAACGGATTCGCTGCCAACCCCTGTGATAGAGAACGGCAAGGCCGAGCATGGCGACGGACGGCCGGCCGGGGCAATGGGGCCGCGTCACACACTATCAAGGAGCCTATGGTGATTTCTGTGCTGAGCACCTGTGTTTCTTCCGGGAAATCGTTGAGGCGGGGATGGTTCTCCGCATGGACATCGGCTGCGCTGGCGGCAGTCGTCCTTCAGGGTTGCGCGGATCGAGTGCGCATGCCCACGCAGGACCAGGTGGCCGCGTTCGAGCGGGCCGCATCCGTCGAGTCCAGGCTGGACGTCGATCGAATCCGCAAGGCGAAACTCCACACGGGACCCTACCGCGTCGTGCCCGGCGACGTCCTCGAATTCACGATGCCCGGCCTGCTCCGCGCCGTAACGGCCGCGGAGGCGCAGACGGCGCAATCCCAGAATCGTCAGGACGCTCCGTACATCTGCCGCGTCGGCAACGCCGGAACGATCACGCTGCCGGCCGTGGGCGAGTTGGGCCCCGTGGCGGGCCTGTCCCTTGCGGACATCGAGGAGAAAGTCGCAGAGGCCTACCGCCAGTACGTCGTTCTGAAACCGTCGATCTTCGTTCGCGTGCTGGAGTACAAGACCTCCAAGGTATACATCGCCGGCGAGGTCGAGAAACCGGGCGTCTACAGCCTCCGGGCCGATCAGATGACGCTGGTGTCCCTCTTGACCGAGGCGGGCGGGATCTCCAAGACCGGCGCCGCCGTGGTCCGAGTCATCCGGTCCGACGCCCCCGCCCCAACAGCCCAGGCAAGTCCGCGGAATGAGACCGACGCCGGCCGCAAGGGAGAACCGACGATTCTTCTGCCCGTGGCCGGGATGAACGTCCCCTTCTGCGACGCCGGCCTGGAGGAAGGCGACACCGTCGTCGTCGAGCAGACCCAGACGCCTCTGTTCACCGTGGTTGGTCTGGTCGGCAAGCCGGGCAACTTCGAGTACCCTCCTGCGGCTCGATACAACCTGATGCAGGCGATCGCGTTCGCGGGCGGACTGGATCTCGTCTCCGATCCCCGCTATGCGACGATCTACCGGCTCGCGCCGGACGGCGCCATGGTCCGGATTCCCTTCCGACTCGTCGAGAAGGACGAATTCACGGAGGCTCTGAACACACCGATCCGGCCCGGCGACGTCGTCGCCATCGAACATACGCCGCGAACCCGCATGAACACGATGATTCGGAACTTGGTCCACTTCAACACGGGGCTCT
>JBDKUU010000627.1:0-2958 GCA_039679525.1 Phycisphaerales bacterium
CAAGGAAGTTCCGGTCGAGTTCCGCGGCACCATCGCCGGCATGTGCGTGCAGCCCGTGACCCTCAACTTCGCGATCGGCCTGCTCCAGAGACATTTCGAGATGCCGCTGAACATGGTCAATACGCCCGTCCTGGCGAAGGAGCGGGGCATCAGCATCGACGAGACGAAGAACACCGAGGCCCGCGACGTGGCGTCGAGTTTCACCGCCACCGTGGGCACCAGCGACGTCAAGAGAACGGTCCGGGGCTCCGTGTTCGGCGAGACCCTGCTGCGGATCATCGAGATCGACGGCTTCCACGTCGAAATGACGCCGCAGGGCACCGTGCTGGTGATCTTCAACGACGACCGGCCCGGCGTCATCGGCGCCGTCGGCACGCTCCTGGGCACCCACGGCATCAACATCGGAACGATGGGCGTGGGCCAGAAGCCCGAACTGCAGAAAGCGGTGCTGGCGGTGAGCCTCGACAAGGAGCCCGACGAAGCCACGATTGCGGACCTCCGCAAGCTCGATTTCGTCAACGATCTGTACGTCTGTACGCTCGATTGATTTTTTCGGGCCCGCCTCATAGGATAGACGCGTTTGATTATCGCCTCGATGGCGACAACGCTTGGTGTTTGCGCGAATGGAGTGTGCGAGATGGCTGAGAGCCTGATCATCAGCGTCAGTGGAATGAGGGGTGTGATCGGGGAGAACCTGACGCCCGTCATCGCCGCTCAATATGGTAGTGCGTTCGGAACGTTTCTGCGAGACGCCGCGGCGGGGGACGGCCGTCGTCTGCGGGTCTGCATCGGACGGGATTCCCGGGTCAGCGGCCAGATGCTTCTGTCGGCCGTGACGGCGGGCTTGTGCTCGGTGGGCGTGGACGTCGTTGATTTGGGTTTGGTGACTACGCCGTGCGTAGGGATCATGCTCCGCGAACTCGGCTGCGACGGCGGCATCGTCATCACGGCCTCGCACAATCCGCTGCCGTACAACGGCATCAAGCTGCTGCTGAGCAACGGGATGGCCCCGCCGGCGGCGACCGCTGCACGCATCAAACAGGCGTTCCTCGATGGGCAGGCCCGGTACGTCGGCTCCGTCGATTGCGGCGGGGTGAGCCGCAACGAGGACACCGACCGCATCCACGTCGAAAAGGTCCTGGCCACGATCCATCCGAAGCAGATCGCAGCCAAGCGATTTCGGATCGTTCTCGACAGCGTCAACGGCGCCGGCGCCAGAGTGGCCAAGAAGCTGCTGGCGGAACTGGGCTGCCAAGTCATCGCGATGAACGATGAGCCGACCGGCCTGTTCGCACACGGAGCCGAGCCGATCGCGGTCAACCTGACCGATTTGTGCCGGCGGGTGCGGCAGGAGAAGGCGGACCTCGGATTCGCCCAGGACCCGGACGCCGACAGGCTGGCTATCGTCGACGAGAACGGCGTCTACATCGGCGAGGAATACACGCTGGCCCTGGCGGCCAGGCACATCTTCTCCAGCCAGGGGGGCACGGCCGCGGCGAACCTGTCCACGTCGCGAATGATCGACGACATTGCCGAGCGGGCGGGCGCCAAGGTTCTCCGCACGCCGGTGGGCGAGGCCCACGTCGCCAACGCCATGATCGAGCGCCACTGCGTCATCGGCGGCGAAGGCAACGGCGGCGTGATCGACCTGCGGGTCGGCCCGATCCGCGACAGTCTCGTCGGGATGGGGCTGGTCCTGCAGTTGATGGCCGACACGGGCAAGAGCATCAGCGGCCTGGTCGCGGAGATCGGCAGCTACTCCATGAACAAGGACAAGTTCTCCGCCAACGCGGAGCAGGCCAAGGAGATCATGAAGCGGGCGGCCCAGAAGTTCCCGGACGCCGCCGCCAACACCGCGGACGGCCTGCGTCTGGACTTCCCCGACGCCTGGATTCACCTGCGGACCAGCAATACCGAGCCTGTGATGCGGATCATCGTTGAAGCGAAAGACGAAGCTACGGCCAAACGCTATATTCGAGCGGTCTCGGAGATTCGTGAGTCGGTCCTCGCAGGCCGATAGCAGGAGATTTCGCGGGCCGCCAACTTCGTATCGCCCTTCGTCGTAGATTCTCTGGACTCATTCAGGGGATTACAGCCGATACCCCAACGGCTTGAGAACTCCGGAGGGCTGATATACAATGAATTGTCTTATGAGAAGGTATCATCTTGAATAGTCAGTGGACAGAACACAAACCCGTCGTCCTGGTGGTGGACGACGAGCGGGACCACGCCGACGGCCTCGTCGAAGCCCTCGGCAAGTTGTCCGTCAAGGCGCTGGCCGTCTACACGGGCGAGCACGCCGTGGAGGTCCTGCGCAATCAGGCGGTCGACGTCGTGGTCACCGATCTGAAGCTGGAAGGGCAAGTCGACGGCCTGGACGTGCTCCGCGAAGCGAAGAAGCTCAGCGATTCCACCGAGGTCATCCTGATCACGGCTTACGCGACGATCGACAACTGCAAGGAGGCGATTCGGCAGGGGGCGTTCGACTATCTCGTCAAGCCGCTCGACATCGACCAGCTTCGTACGCTCGTGGAGCGGGCTGCCCGCAAGGCCCTGGCGGCCCCGACCCGACAGGTCCAGGCTCACCAGGAGCCGGAGGCGTTCTTCTTCGAGGGGATCAAGGGCGTCAGCCCGGCGATGCAGAGCATCTTCGAGATCGTCCGCCGGGTGGCTCCGACCAGTATTTCCGTGCTCATCGAAGGCCCGTCCGGCACGGGCAAGGAACTGCTGGCCCGCGCCATCCACAACAACTCGCTCCGACGCGACAAGCCTTTCAAGCCGGTCAACTGCGCCGGTTTGACGGAAACGCTCCTGGAAAGCGAGCTGTTCGGACACATCAAAGGCGCCTTCACCGGCGCGAACACCGACCGCAAGGGCCTGTTCGAGATCGCCGACAAGGGCAAGCTTTTCCTCGACGAAATCGGGGACATGCCTCTGACGATGCAGGCCAAGCTCCTC
>JBDKUU010000628.1:0-3384 GCA_039679525.1 Phycisphaerales bacterium
TCGAGTCGGACTTCGCCGTCGGGACCCGGGTCGGACAGATCAAGATCGGCTCCATCTCCCGCTCCGAACGAATCGCGGAGTACAACGAGCTGATGCGGATCGAGCGGGACCTGGGCAATCGTGCCACGTTCGCCACCTTCCCCTTTGCGAGGCACGTGGAAGCCGGAGCGAAAGCGTGAGGAGAGAAGTGGGAAGTTTGATGTTTGAAGTGTGAAGTAGGAAAGGCAGGTCACGCATCTGCGCTCCGAAGTCTTCACTTCAAACTTCACACTCCTTCCTTCCATTTGCTTGCTTTTGGCGCGGCCTTCGGCATAATGTCCCCAGCCCCAGCAGCGGCTTGTGAAAGGATGATTCGATGTCGGAATTCGAGAACGTCACCGTGGTCAAGAAAGCCAACGTCTTCTTCGACGGCAAAGTCACCAGCCGCACGATCCTGTTCCCGGACGGCTCGAAGAAAACGCTCGGCGTCATGCTCCCCGGCGAATACACCTTCAACACGGGCGACCCGGAAATCATGGAGATCCTCGCCGGCGACCTCGAAGTGCAACTGCCCGGCTCGGCCCAATGGAAGAAGATCAGGGCCGGCGAGCGGTTCGAAGTCCCCGCCCAGTCGAAGTTCAGCCTCAAGGTCGCCTCCCTCGCCGACTACTGCTGCTCGTTCGTGAAGACCCCCAAGAGCTGACGTGGCCGAACGGACGGACGCCCCCACGCCGGCAGATCCGAGATCTGAGATCCGAGATCTGAGATCTGAGATCTCAAATCTCAAATCTCCTCATCTCCCGCCGCGCACCGCCGCCAGCAACTCTTCGGAGGGCGAGGTCTTGAGGATGTAGGACTGGACGCCGGCTCTTCGCATCTTCTCTGTCGTGCCGACTTCGTCGTACATCGACAAGGCCACGATCCGCGTCTGAGGCAGGTGCCGACGAATCTGCCGGGCCGCCTCGTCGCCGTTCATCAGGGGCATGGCCACGTCCAGGATCACCACGTCGGGACGAAGCTGGTACGCCAGGTCCACCGCCTCGCGTCCGTTGCCGGCCTGTCCCACCAGCTCGATGTCCTGTGCCTCGGCCAACAGCGAAGCCAGCCCCTGCCGCACGATCTCGTGGTCGTCGGCGATCAGCACGCGAAGCGGACGCGGAGAGGCTGGAGGCTGTAGAGTGGAGGCTGCAGGGTCCACTCCCGTCTCCGGCCTACGGCCTCCGGCCTGTCCGTCTCCCGTCCTCAGTCTTCTGTCCTCCACCATTGCGTTGTCCGGAACGGTGATGATGAACCGGCTGCCCACGCCCTCGACGCTGTGGATCCTCATGCGGCCCCCGAGCAGACCGATCCGCTCGCGGATGCTCATCAGCCCGAAGCCGGCGGTCTTGCGGAGGTCCTGCATGTCGAAGCCCCGCCCCTTGTCGGAGACGCACAGACTGATGTAGGGCCCCCGCTTTCGAACGCGGACCACCGCCTCGTTCACCCGGGCATGTTTGACCGCGTTGAACAACATCTCCTGGACCGCTTTGTAGAGAAAGGCCTTCAGCGCGTCGGACTCCGTATCGATCTCGGCCCGGGCGTCCACGTGGACGACCAAGCCGTGCTTGGCGCGAATCTGGTTCGCCAGCCATTCGAGGATCTCGCCCAGGTCCCCATGATAGATCACGGCCGGACTGAGCTCGTGCGACAGACTGCGGGACGTCTCGATCGCGTCCCGAAGCATCTTGTCGAGCTGGGCGATGGACTTCTGCGTGGCGGCGTCCTCCTTCGTCCGGCCGCCCATGACCCCCAGGTGGAACTTCACCGCCGCGAGCTGCTGCTGCAAATCGTCATGCAGGACCTCCGCGAGGCGTCTGCGTTCCTGCTCCTCCGCCTCCGACAGCTCCAAGGCCAGTTTCTGGAGCTGGCGGGCGCGGTACTCCAGCTCGGCGGTGCGCTGCGCGACCCTGTTCTCCAGCGTCGCATTCATCTCGCGCAAGGCCTCTTCCGCCTTCTTGCGGGCGGTGATGTCCTGAACGTACAGGTTGACGTAGCCGTCGCTGCCGAACGGCGCGATGTTCAGAAGGTACGAGCAGCCGCCCATGGCGAATTCGTGAGTGCCCACACTCTCCTCTCGCCGGGCCGCGAGGATCAGGTCGCGCACGGCCGCCGGGATGCCCTGGCCGCAATTCCATTGCCGACACAGCTCTTCGGCGGCGGCGTTGCGATAGAGAATCTGGTAATCCAGGGCAATGCGGAACACCGGGTTGGGGTTCTCCTTGGGCATGCGGCCCAGCCATTCCATCTCCCGGGCGGTGCGTTCGGCATGCTCCTTCATCTCTTGCAGCCGCTCGTTGGCTTCCAGCAACTCCTCGGCTTGACGCCGAAGCTCCTCCTGCTGGGTCAACAACTGCTCGTTGGCCGCGACGACGTCCTCCCGCTGGTTTTCCAGGCGGAGATTCGTCTCCTGCAGGGCGATTTCCGCGAGCTTGCGCTCCGTGTCGTCGAACACGTAGCCCTTGAGCCCGGTCAATTCGCCGACCTCGTCGAACTGGCCGATGACGTTGGCCACGATGTAGATGTCCCGGGCGTCGTGAGAACGATGATGGCCTTCATACCGCTGGACCCTGCCCCACCGCCGAACCTCGGCGAGCACGCCGATCCAATCCTTCCGGTTGAACAAGGAGATATCCCCGTTCGCGATGGCGTCCGCCGGGCTCTTGAACCCGTAGATCTCCGCGAAGGCCGGATTGCATTCGACGATCCGGCCTTCCGGCGTCGCGATGAAATCGCCCGTCAGGTCGTCCATGAAGAATCGCCGGTATCGATCCTCGCTCTCCTGGAGGGCCTGCTGGTGCTCGCGGAGAACGCGAATCGAGTTGGCCGATTCCTCCAGCTCGGTCAGGTCCGAGGCGACCAGGCAGATGCTGACGCTGTCGGGGGTCCGGAGCAGGCTGGCCGAGAGCATGACCGGGACGACCGTGCCGTCCGCGGCCCGCAGAGCCAGGTGCTGCTGGACCGGCCCGGCCTGGGCCTGTGCCATCACCGCCTCCAGCACGGGCCGCTGGGGCTCGGCGGCGAACTCCACGACCTTGCGGCCCATCACGTCGCACAGGGGCACCCGCATCAGGTCGCAGAACCGCTGATTGGTGAACAGGATCGTCCCGTCGAGATCCGCCGTCAGGGCGGCTTCGTTCATCGTCTCGACGATCACGCGATAGGCGTGCTCGGCGCCCGTCAGCGAATAGATCAGATCTCCGTGGGGCCCGGCCACGACGATCGCGTCCACTTCGCCGTGGCGGATCGCCTCCAGGGTCTGTTCCGCCTCCTCCAGTCGCCACTGCAAGTCCTCGTCCTGATCGGGCAACCGAACCGTCTCGCGGGAATCTATGTCGCCGCTGTCCATCATTTGGTTTTCTCTTGGGG
>JBDKUU010000629.1:0-2909 GCA_039679525.1 Phycisphaerales bacterium
CGGTGGGGCAAGCCCCACCCTACAACCGAACCCATCAGACCGCAACCAGAGGCACCCGTCTTCGCCGGCTCATCGCGAGCTCAGGGGAACGATCTGCGTCGTCCGCAGGGTCACCGGGCCGAGCAGGCCGGATTCCCGCAGCGGCTCATCCTTTTTCCACAGTCGCCAGCTCGTGAAGGTCAGCCGTCCCGTCGGACTGGGCTTGCCGTCGAGCAGCCACTGCGGCCATTTCTTCAGCGTGCCGTTGTCGTTCCGCTCGCTGTCCTCCGGCAATTGCTCATCGCCGATCAATCGGTTGGGCCAGAGGTTGACGACGCGGATCTCCAGCTTGTTCCCGCCGGCCTTCGCGGCGTCCGTGACGTCCACGACGAACGGCGGCTTCCAGAGCGTGGGGAAGGTCTTGCCGTTGAGCTTGACCTGGGCCATCGCCTCCACCTTGCCCAGGTCGAGAGACAGTCTCTGCCCCTTCCGCAATAGCTCGCGAGGGATCGTGAGGGTCCGCGTGTAGGTCGCCTGGCCGGAGAAGAACTTGACGCCGGGGTCGTTGTGCGCGCTCCACGAGATCAGCTCGTCCAACGTGATCTCAGCGGGCGCGCCTCGGCCCGGCGCAAAACGCACCTTCCACGGGCCGGTGACTTCGAGCGGTTTCTGCGGGGCCTTCACAACCATGTGGCGGGTCCTGCCCAATGGCGTGACTGTCTCGTATTCGCCCGGCTCTCGCACCTCCAGAAACGCACGGCCCTTCTCATCCGAACGCGCCACAGCCATCGGCCGGGACGGAGCGGGCGTGGGCGAGAAATCGATCGTGTCCGGGTCCGTGCCGGATAGACGCAGACGTTGGCCGTCCTTCGCGTAATCGATCTCGAGCGTCTTGACGACCAGGTAGGCCGGATCGTCGCCCTCGGCCATCAGCGCGACCTTGAAGCTGCTTTCGCCGGAATCCACGAGCCGCTGCAACTTCTCCCGCACGTCCCGCGTGCGGTTGGGATCGTTGAGCACGCCGTAGCGGGCCTTCTCGATCGTGACGCTCGGGGCTTTGTCGCTCAGATGAATCACCGCCGGGTCCTGGGCTTTCACGTGGAGCGGCCGTCCCTCGACCTCGTAGTCCACGACCAGCGTCTTCACAGCGCCTTGCGCGGGATCATCACCTTCGGCCATCGTCCGCACCACAACGTCGCGTTCGCCCGCGTCGGCCTTTGCCTGAACCTTGGCCGTCACGTCGCGAGTGCGAGTCGGGTCGTCCGGAACGCCGTAAAGGGCCTTTCGAACGACGATTCTCACCGGCGGCCTCGGGACCGCGGAGAGAATCTCCTTGCCGTCATGTTTCACGAGCACCGCCGCACCGTTGTCCTGCGAACGTTCGCGGAACACGACGAACACCGATCCGCTGGGTTCGAACGGCACGACGACGTTCGTGACGCCGTCCTTTTCCTGCCACATAGCCGCGCGTTCGGTCCGACCGCTGTCAGGCCACCACAGTTCCGGAATCCTGCCTGTGACGCGGAAGCTGCACGTGGTCGCGAATTCATAGGGCTGGAGATTCGCGACGAAGTAGATCTCCGCGTCGGCCGTGCTGCGATGAATGAAACGCAGGGGCTGGCCGGCTGTGAAATCGGCGGGAACGCCGGACTCCATCAGCACTTTCTCCGGCGAATTGCTCCAGATCACGCGTCCCTTGCCAAGACGATGCTCCATCGTCTTCTGTCCATCCGCGTCGCCCCAAAGTTCCGCGGCAAGCTGTCTGACCTCTTCGTCGCACTGGGGGTACCCGCTCAGGCTCGGCGAAGCGGACGGCCTGGGCCCGAGCACGGTGGCCCCCGCTTCAACCAGTTCCTTCACCTTGCGGAGCAGGCCCGGCGTCATCGTCTGCGACCAGGGCAGCATGAGCACGCGGTAGCTCATGCTGTCGGGCAGCACGATGCGGCCGTCTTTCACAGCCATTCGCGTGAGGACGACCTCCGCGCCGCACTCGTCCCAGTCGTAGCCGTGGCGGTCGTAGTAGCCGAAGCCCTGCGCCGGGGCCTCGGATTGGACGCGGCAGATGTCCGCGACGAAAAGCCCCTGCCGGAGCAGATACTGGCAGCGGGCCAGATACGTGTGCCACGCGGGCGTCCAATCCCACCAGGTCTGCGTGCGCTCGTAGTGCTGGCCCCAGGGCCCCATCGTCATGCCCGGTTCGCGGCCGTCCGTCCACGGCTGCATCGCGTAGCGGTGGAATACGAAACGATTGATGCCTTCGCAGAAGGCGCGGTCGCCGTGCGATTTCAGGATCGCAGGGTGTTCCAGCCATCGCTCTTTGTCGGCGGAGGTGAACGCCTCCGCGCCGATGATGCGTTTGCCGTAGACGTGCCCCGCCGAGGCCATGCCCCGGCACGTCTCGATCGCGCCGCTGGGCGTCCAAAACTCGCCCATCGGCTCGTCCGACCGGCCGCCGTAAGCGATCGAGTCGCACGGACCGCCGTAGGCCTCCACGGTGAAGCGCATGCCCGCCGCGTTGGCCAGTTGGTGCATGCGGCCCGCGTAGTTCTCGATCACCATCTCGGACACGGTCTGACGCAGATCCCACAGAAAGCGTTCCGAGATTTCGAGGCTGCCGACGACGCGGCCCGTCATCACGGGCAGGAACGGCGTCAGGTCGTAGCCCCTTCGCTGCTGGAACTCCTCACGCATCTTCGCGGTCCAGTTTTGGGAACCGTTTTCCCAACTGTCGATGTGGGTGGCGACCAGGCCGCCCTTGTGCTGACCCGGCTTGAGGCCCGTGTCGGCGACGAGCTTCGCCATCATGCCGTTGAAGTTCGCTTCGATGCCTTCGGGGCTGAGTTTGTCGCATTCGAGGCCGCGGCCGGTCTGGGGAGCGGGCGCATTCTCCGCGCCGGTAGTCGTGTGGCCGAAGCGGATCACCGTCCATC
>JBDKUU010000630.1:0-7528 GCA_039679525.1 Phycisphaerales bacterium
ACTCTTCACCGGGCACAAGAGCGAGCGGAACCTGCGATTCTACCGGAAGCTCGATTATCAGGCGTTCGAAGAAGAACAGGCCACGGATTCGCTGCGATTGGTGTTCCTCCAGAAGGGCAACTCCTCACGCAGGTGAGAGAGCGTGCCGGAGAAACGGGACTGTGTTGCGTCGCTACCCTGCGAGAAAGGGCCGGACCTATGCCGAAGAAGATGCCGCCCGTGTTGTGGATCAGCATCGCTGCTCTCGACTCGTTTCTTCTTCCCGGATCGGACGCAACACCCCGCGGATCACGGCTCCGGAGAAGTCGACAAACATGGGACTTGAATTCGCATCGCCTCTGAACGAAACGCCCGGCGTCATCGCATCGCTTTTGAAGCGAAGCTACGCGGCTCTCGTGGCGAGCGAGCCGTCCCTCTGGAGAGGGGAGCAAGTCCGTTGGGAACAGTATGACCGCGAGGTGTTCCAACAGCCCGAGACCGTCGGAGCGAGCGTCTTTCTCACCCGCCTCGACGGCTCGATCGTCGGCTTTGCCTCGTGGGACCCGCGGCAGAGGCCGCAACGCGGCATCGTGGGACACAACTGCATACTCCCCGAGTTTCGCGGGCGGGGCTTCGGTCGGGAGCAGATCCGAGAAGTCCTCCGCCGGTTCGAGAACATGGGCATTCAGACGGCCCTCGTCACGACCTGCGACCATCCCTTCTTCGTCCCGGCCCGCCGCATGTACCAGGCGTGCGGATTTCACGAGGTTCGCCGGGTTCCCTGGGATCGCGATCCCGGCCGGAAGATCATCGAATACGAAAGGCAGGTCGATCGGCAAGACCTTGGATAAGCCCGGCGTCCGACGGAGCCCTATGGTTTCGCCGCAGGTTCTCCGTCGAGCTTGCGATCCAGCTCCGCGAGGCTGAACCCCTCGGCTGTCACGCTGTGGCCGCTGTCGCTGAGGATCAGCCACGGCAGCGACTTGACGGACCACGTAGCGAGCACCTCGTCTCTGTCCCCGTCGATCGTCCCTGTCGGGAAGGGGATCCGATTCTCCTTCGCCCAGGCCTGCAGGGCATCGGTTCCGGCCGAGACGCTCACGGCGGCGATCATTACGCTCTTTGCGGCGAGCGAGTCGGCCAGTTGGGCCAGTTGCGTGACGCAGCCTCGCGACGGCCTCTGCTCCCAATCGAAGAAGCACACGAGCACTCGCTTGTCCCTGGTCTGCTCGGGGGGCAGGTCGATCTTGACGCCCTCGAAGCCGGGCAGGGGACCGCCCGTCAGCGGCGGGGCCGTCGCGGGGTCCGGCCGGATGACCATTTCGAAGTCGTCGATCGTGTCGCCTTTGTCGAATGCGATGGTCTGAGATGTCCGGCCGAAGGAGATCTGCCAGGTGCGAGGGATGAACAGGGGCTTGACTCGATCCTCACGTTGCAGCGTGCTGAGGTATTCGAAATGGAATCGCCCTTCGTCGTCCGTCGTCGTGGTTCGGTCGCGGTCGAAACCCAGGTGCGAGAACGCCGATCGGTCCGTCTGCTCGATCTTGACTTCGGCGTGCGGAATGGGGACTTTGCGTCCTTTCTCGACTCGCAGCAGTCTCCCGGCGATCGTTCCGCCTCTCGCAAGCGTCACCCTGAGGTCTCTCTGGCCGACGGGCACGTCGTACACGATGATCGCCGCGAACTTGTCCGGCGAAAGACGCAGGTTGTACTCGCCGTCTTCCGTGAGTTCGATGGCGAATCGGCCCTGGGTGTCGGTTGTCGCGCTGAGCTCTCGGAAATCGGAGTACGTCCAGGATGATCTGCCGTCGCGGAGGGTCTTGTGGCAACACACCTGGACCGGCACGCCCGCGACGGGCGACCCCTTCTCGTCGACGGTCACGCCGGCGACCACTTTGGAGGCCGTCGCGAGGATCTGTTCATAGCTTTTGCCGCCCATGCGGCGGACAGGAGACCGTCCCTCTTGAAGCATGATTCTGAGGTCCGCGGCGCCTCCTTCGGTGAGGATGTTCGCTGTCAGGTGCTTCGGACTGCGGCCGGTCTGAACCTGGAGAGTGATCTGTCCGGCGCAGACGCCGGCCAGGGTGAACCTGCCTTCGGCGTCGGTTCGCGCCTGCTGCCGTTCGGGCTGCTCTTCGCCGTACGTTTCGACGCTTGCATCGGCGATGGGTTTGTCCTCCGGGTCCACCACCACGCCTGAGATGGACAGGTTCGCCACCGGCAGGGCGATGCGTCCGACGTCGAGCCGACGCCTTGTCGTGTCGTCGGCCTCGGCGGGGACTCTCTTTCGGCCGTAGCCGCCGGCGGCGATCTCAATGGAGTACCTGCGGCCGGCCGGGGCCGCCTGGACGCGGAACGTCCCATCGCTCTGCGTCGTGATCGGGTCCGGGGCGATCGACGAGCCCCAGTTCGAAACGAAGAGCATCGGCCTGACCTGCGCGCCGGCGATCCCCTTGCCGTTGGGGTCTGTGACCCGGCCCGTGATGACGGCGCCGGGTTCGAGCGCGACGTCGAGCGTGGTCGTTCCTTCCGCGAGCTCCGTCGCGGCGGCCAGGTTGCGGTCCGGGTGGCGGACGACGAGGCAGAACGTCGTATTCTCCCTGCCCCAGGCGTTGCGGTCCCACGTGATTTCGAAGCGGCCCTGGGCGTCCGAGAGGATCTCATCGAGCGCCGCAGGCTGAATCCGGACTCGAGCCCCGGCAACCGCGGCCCCGTTGGGATCGCGCACCACGCCGCGGATCTTGGGCATTGCTTTGATGGCCGCCGTCAGACGCCGGATTGCATTCTCCTCGATCTGGAGGGTCTCTGGCTGGCCGTCGTACGTGTAGCCGCGTTTCCAGGCTTCCCGGAACTCGTAGGATCCCGGATTGAGACGAAGCCGGGCGAGGCCGTTGGCGTCTGTCGTCGCGCTGAGCCAGCGGTCGTTGGCCGTATCGCGTACGCTGATGTTCGCCTTTGGGGCGGGTTGGCTATTCGCTGCGTCCGAGACCGCGACCTCCAGGACGCCTCCCTTGCCGACCTCGATCTTCACGTCCTTTCGGGTCTGGCCGGTCTCGACGGCGACGGGGACCGGCGTCGCCACCCATTCGGCCGGCTGCTCGGCCGGCGGCGCCAGCTCCAGCGTGAACTGCCCGGCGGGCAGGTCCGGGGCGGTGAATGCGCCGTCGGGCTTCGATTCGATCGGCTCGTAGCCGTCGAGCGGGCGATTGCGGGCGCCGATCACCACAAGCTTGATTCCGGCGACGGGGCCGCCTCCATCCTTTCGCACGACGACGCCCTCGATTCTCGCCTCGGGCGGCTGGACCAGGCGGACATCCGTCCGGCCGACCGCATAGGTCAGCGATCGGCCGGCGTAGGTCGCGACGTTGAACGTGCAGACCGTCGCCCGGCCGGGCTTCTTGACGACGAACTCTGCCGTCGCGTCGGCGGGCAGGCCGGCAAAGGCGAATCGGCCCGCCGCGTCGGTGCGCGTCGTCAGCAGCTTGGACGCCAGAGAAGTGGGCAGGTTTCTGTTGGATCGTTGCGAGCCCTGGGACATCTGCAGCGCGTAGACGCCGATCGATGCGTCGGCGACGGGGCCGCCGTTCTCGTCGACGACGACGCCGGCCAGCGAGGCCGGGGCGCCCATCGTCAGGTCGAACGTCTGGCTTTTCCTGATGACGCCCGATGCAAACGCGATCGCCAGTCCCGCCTTCTCCGCGAGGAGATACCCGTACCGGTTCCCGTCGTCCTGGGCTGGGAAGCCGATCGCGTAGGCTCCGTCGGATCCGGTGGTCGTTTCGCCGACCAGTTCGGTCTTCGGCTCGGAAGAAGCGACGGCGAAGTCCTGCTGGAAAAGCCGGATGCGGACGCCCTCGATCGGTCCGCCGGCGGCGTCCACGACTTTGCCGGAGAACGCCGGCTGTTCGCCCTGGCCGGCCTCGACGCGCGAGCTTTGCATCGCCAGGACATTCGCCAGAATCACCGCCAGCAACACGCGTGTAACCACGGTCCCGCTATCTCGCATCATACCGATTCTCCTGTCACCGCTGGTCGTTATCTCACTTCTCTCGCTGCACGGTCTCCTTGCTGCTCCAGCGTGCGCCAGGACCTCGCTTGGCCGTCACGGCGCACGAATCGAATCCTTTTCTTCAATAGTTCGCCCCGCCAGCGCGGGCGGCCCGCCGCACAGTCACGGGGCGATCTTGATTTTCGCCAGGTAGATGCTCGTCTTGCCTTCGTGGCTGGAGTAATAGCTCATGTAGAGCAGGCCGTCATGCCAGACGAGGCCGGGGTAGCTCGTGTCGCCGCCGCTGGGGAGCTTCAGGAGCCTGGTCATCCTGGGCTCGGCGACGTCGAGCTGGCACAACGCGGTGTGGGCGCCGCCGTCGTGCATTCGGCCGGCGGCGAGCCACTGGCCCGTCGGCAGTTGGATGAAGTTCGGACCGCCGAACCCGTTGAACTCGGGTCCGAGGTCGTGCCAGTCCCAGTTCGCGAAGTCGCCGTCGCTGACGCCGAGGATGGCGCTGCACGGGGCGTCGCCTTGCTTGTCCCGGCGGACCAGAGCGTAGCAGACGCCGTCCGGCGTGAATCGCAGGGCTGTTTCGTTCGCGAAACCGTTGCCGTAGAGCTTCCCGACCACCGGCTCGAACCGGACGCCGCCTTCGCTGGCCAACAGAGAAAGGAAGGGACTGCCCTGCGAGGCAGGATAGGAGATGCCGTAGGCTTTGCCTTTGTGCCAGGTCGCCGACCACAGCCACCGGCCGGGCTCGGAGACTATCTGCGGGGTCGTCCACTCGACGCCGTCCGGAGAGAAGGCGACAAACGAGCCGGTAGGGGCGCTCTGGCCGTCTTTCTCTCTCGGCGCCGCGCCGCCCAGCAGCATCAGCCTGTTGTCCGGCATCACGGACAGGTGCGCGTCCCTCAGATCGAAATCTGCCAATTCCACCAAAGCGGCCGACGTCCACGTGTCCGCATCCTGCGAGCGGAGCACGCGGATCTTGCCGTCTGTAGAGACATGGCTGCGGCCCTCGCGAAAGGCGCAATAGAACTGGTCCTGCCATCGTGCCAAGTCGGTAAAGGCGTTGTGCGGCGCCTGGTCCCAGATCTTCTTGACCTCGACCAACTCCGCTCGAACGGGCGATGCCGCCGAGGCCACAGCCGCCTGCACGGCGATGATTCCCACGATCGCAGTTCGCATCTGCATATTCGAATCTCTCCCGAACACAGGTCAACCGTGCTCTTACTTCAAACTTCACACTTCAAACATCAAACTTCAATACACTCCTTTGACCCGCATCTTGATCGAGTACAGCGAATCGCTGGCCGTGATGAACAGCGTGTCGCGGTCCGGGCCGCCGAAGGCGACGTTGGCCGTCCAGCCCTCGGGGATGTCGATGTGGTCGATCTGCACGCCCTCGGGATTGAAGACCGTGACGCCTCGCCCGGTCAGGTAGACGTTGCCTTCGATATCGATCGTCATGCCGTCGGAGCCCATCGAGCAGAACAGCGTCTTGTCGCTGAGCGTCGCGTCGGGGTCGACCTTGTAGCGGTAAGTCTTGCGGGCCCCGATGTCGGCGACGTACAGGTACTGGCCGTCCGGCGTGCCGATGATGCCGTTGGGTTGGGTGAGGTCGGTCGCCACGCGGGTCAGCGTCTTGCGGTCCGGCGTCAGGTAGTAGACGTGCTGGCCGTCCTGCTGCATCGCCTTGTCGCGTTTCCAGTAGTCCCTCGGATAGAGCGGGTCGGTGAGGTAGACGCCGCCCTGGGGATCGACCCAGAGGTCGTTGGGGCCGTTGAGCTTCTTGCCCCCGAAATCCTTCACGAGCACGGTGACATTGCCCTTGGGGTCGATCTTCCAGAGTTCGTTCTCCATGTCGGCGCAGGCGTAGAGATTGCCTTCCCTGTCGAAGAACAGGCCGTTGGAGCGGCCGCAGGGCTGGAGGAACGTCGTGAGCTTGCCGTCGATCGACCACTTGCAGATCCGGTCGTTCGGCTGATCCGTGAAGAACACGTTGCCCTCGGCATCGGCCGCGGGGCCTTCGGTGAACTTGAACTCGCCGGCGAGCAAGGTCGCCTTTGCGCCGGGCGCCACGACGCCCGCGGGTTTGGCTTCTGCTGAGATCATCATAAGCTCGATCCCTTCGTTCTTGCCCAGGTTCCGCGAGTACTGCCGGTCCTTGGCGTTGTTCCAGTGCTCGTGCACGCCGAGACTGGCGAGCCGTGCGGCGTTGGTCGGGTGGTCGGGGTCGTAGAACGTGCCCGAAGGCGGGTTGTCCGCCAGGGCCGCCTCGTGCAGATAGTCGTCCGCGCCGCCCATCCGCGAATAATTGTGAATCGGCGTCTCGGCCTGCAGAATGTCCAGGCCCACCGAGTCGATCGCCACCGGGTCTTGCGACGCCAGCAGGCTCGACGTCCAGTCGTCGTTGAACGGCTCCGACTCGAACTTCCGCGGCTGGTGCTCGACATAGTGAATCCCGCCGTAGAGCCCGTCGAGGAGGTACAGCATCGTCTTACCGCCCGTCTGGGAATGGCCCATCAGGTCGACCAGCGTCCTGTAGTGACCGGTGGTTTTTGCGAAGTCCTTGTGCATGTCGTAATAGCCCCGCTCGGGCGGCGTTCGAATCAGCGAGCCGTAATGATTCTTGGCGCAGAGCGTGACGCCGGCGAGCGGATGGGCCTTGAGATTGGCCAGGTTGATCAGGTACTCGGCGTCGACATACGCCTTCGGCACGTAGTCCTGTTGGCAACCGGCGGGCCTGCTGCTCCAGTAGAAGGGCACGGCGGACGGCGTCACCTTCGTCCGTCCCGATCCGCCCTGGCAGTCGAGGTATGTCACGTCGGGGAACTGCTTATGCAGCATGTCGTAGTATTCCTTCGCGAAGTAGCCCAGGCCGTCGCCGATGGCGATGTCCGACTGCTTCACGCCCGCGACCTGCGTCAACTGCTTGAGCTAAGCGGCGATCATCTGCGGCGACGTGTTCATGTAGTCCACCCAATCCTGCAGCGCGTAGGTCTGGGGATTCACGGCGTCGGTCGTCTTGATGAAGCCGACGAAGTTCACCTTGACCGCGATCTTCTGGCCGGCCTTGTAGCCGACGTCGCCTTTGCCGCGGGTCTTGTTGTGATAACGGAACAGCGCGTCCCACGCCTTGGCGTCCGTGGGCTCGCCGGCTACCGAGCGGATCGCGTCGGACATCATCCGCTCGCTGACGGCGGGATTGGCGTGCTCGTCCTGCCAGAGATGGCCGTCGCCCGGGCCGTTCCATGTGGTCGCGTCGGGATCGTGCACCCAGACGACCCGGCCGGGATGAATGCCCTTGGCCTGCCCGATGGGCGATAGGCCCGGCTGCTCGGCGGCGATCGCGCTGGGCTCGGGCAGATTTGTCAAGGCCGCCGTCCCGAACACAGCCACGGCTGCGAAACACGCGATCGCCAGGGGCAGACGCGACTGCCGCAAGAGCCCCTTGGCCTTGCGGAACGCGACCAGCGATCCAGCCACGCCGATCAGCCAAGTGACGAAGCCGGACGCCAGCGGCATCGCCTTCCGCTGGCAGGGGTACGTCGCCCG
>JBDKUU010000631.1:0-1848 GCA_039679525.1 Phycisphaerales bacterium
GACCAGCGTCAGACCGATCAAAGAGACGGCCCAGGTCGGCCACCCCGTGTGCCGCATGAACCTCTGGATATCGCCATCGCCCCCGTCGCGTGTGTTGACGCGAAAGACCGTGATCCAAGGCAGGCACAGCCACGGGAGAGCCTGCGCCATCATCGGTATGAAGAGCCAGACTGCGTACCTGATGCAGGGCCACTTGCCCTCAAGCCCCAGGACGACGAACGTGCCCGCGAGGCCAGCCAGCACAGCAAACAACATGCCCGAAATGCTGATCGCCGCATTCCAGAAGCCGATGGGCTCCCCCGACAACCGCAGGCCGGGCGGGAAGATCTGGATGCAGACGACATCGAGCCCGGCCATCTTCCCGGCGATCGCGTGCCCGAGCTCGTGGAGAATCCCGGACAGGACCGTTCCGAACAGAACGCACGCGACAATCATCAGGCTCGGATACATGTCACTTCCGCCAGTCCCCGGATTCGTCAGTCGCAAAGGCACCGTGCCAGCTTGCGTTCCGTCGACTCGCGATGGAGCGAGTACACGAACGAGCCCGCGATCACGGCGGGCCCCAGAAGCACCGCGAGATCCCAGAACAGTACTACCCAGCCCAGCGCGGCGGGAAGTCGAGGAATAGCGAAGAACCCGGCGAAGACCAGCCCCGCCCACGCCGCGACCAGGATGAGGTGCGAACTGACGGCGGAAAGCCTTCCATGCACCGTCTTGACGACATAGGGAGCGATCGCGAAGGCATTGGCGAGAGCCAGAGGCAGGGCCATCGCGATGCAGATGAGGAAATACGCCGCCGCGGCAGCAGGATTGGCGACTCCCCGCCCCGCCGTCGTCACAAACAACACGCCGAAGTAGGAAAGCGGCACCGCGACGAGCGTCGCCAGGATGCATCGCCCCACAGGCGCCCGGTATAGACGGAGGAACATACTCATCGTCATGAAGATCTCCCTGCCAGTCCCCGCAGGATTGTGGGAACATTGTGCTTGCTTATTTCCTGTATTCCTGGTCTCTCTCGCCGCCTGCCGAACGATTCGCTCCAAGGAACATCGGCAATTGTAGTCTGCGCAGGCGAGCAGGTCAAGCGGAAAGACCGGTTCGTTCACAGGGGAGTGTGTCCGGATATTCCAGCGACGCGAGAGCGATCGGGTGAAGACGTCGAGGGAGGCTTCTATCTCGCGAGGCTGAATGCAGGTCCGAAACGGGAAACGGACCTGCCGATGAAGTTTTCCGCATTGGGCTTCCAGCTTGGGACGCGAGCGAGACGCTCGCTTCAGGGCGTGCGAAGCACCCCTTGTGCTGGTGGCTCCAATGCGACAAACTTCCGCCGCCCCGCCGCATAGCGGCGCTCGCCATCAGGGCGGCGGACTCCGGATCAGTCCGTTCCTTCCGCTGTCCCTCCGAAGAGGCCAGCCCTGTGCCGGAAGAACTAGTCACCCCCCCCCCCCCCTGCAGGAATGACAATCGTGGGGACTCGGAAGGCGGGTCTGCAATGGACTTCAGGGGGATGCGGACCACCTCGTTTGGAGTTCCGCGTTTACGCGGTCTTCGACGGCCTGGAGAGCGAACGAATGTGATGTCCGCACTGAACGCCCGCCGTCGGAGCGAGGACGAGCCTGGAGGCTTGCGGCGGGCGGCGGCACGAGCTCGGTCGTTCGGAGACAAGAAACCTACGCATGAATGTCGATATTTATGTAACACCCGAGCCTCGGCGAACGTCTATATTAGGCGGGTGCGGCTGCCGGCGGCGCTGCCGTGAGTGCCCGGACTTGGTCGGGTGTGACTGGTTCTCCCGGCGCGCCTGACTTCTCCCGGTGAGCAGAGGAAGGAACGGACTGATTCAGAATC
>JBDKUU010000632.1:0-2461 GCA_039679525.1 Phycisphaerales bacterium
TGGAGGTGACCATCAAGCTGGGCACCAGCTACTTGAAAATGCACGCGGACCAGCTTGCCGCCCAGCAGTTCAACAAAGCGATCGAGATCAACGATGAGATCGTCGAGGCTTACACGGGCCTCTCAACGGCCCAGAAACTCGCCGGCCACCCGGCAGAGGCCCTGAACACCCTGTCGCTGGCCTCGGCCATTCAGCCCAACAGCTCGTTCCTCTTTGCAGAGACCGCCAAGCTGATCCTCAAGGCGGCCCTCGAAGCGAATCTGCTGCCCGCCTTGACCGACGGCCACACGCTCGAACAGGCGGTCACCACGGCCCACGAACGCCAGTCCGAGCGGTTTCCGAACAACCCCGATCTGCACTACAGGCTCGGCATCCTGCACATGAACGCCTCGAAGTTCCCGGAGGCCGCCGAGTGCTTCCGAACCGCCTTGCAGATCAATCCGACGTTCTCCCGCGCCGCGACGAAACTCGCCGTGTCGCTGTTCGAGTCGGGAGCCACGCAGGAAGCCATGGATCTCATCATGCCGCCGAAGCAGTACGACCCCAAGACGCTCGATCTCTACTACAAGACCGCGCTGTTGTACTGCAACCGCGTGAAATTCGCGTCGTCGGTGATCAATCTCCAGCGAGACATCGACAAGACCCAGACGCCGAACGTCGATCCCGCGACGAACATCTCGATCGTCCTGCAGAATCTCGGCCTCTCGGACACGACAGGCCTGATGTGGGAGAACCTCTGCCAGACAGCCGCCAACGCCGCGGCGACAAACGCCTGAACACCCTGAAGAACAGGGCGGAAACCCCGGGCCCCAGCCCCCTCCGCCGCATGAGACCTGAATGAAACATAACATATCTTATGGGACGTTGCGAAATCGCTGGCAGGGGGCGTGCATCCGGATCGGGCGTGTTGGTCTCACGCCGCAGGAAATGGTCAGAACGCGGCCGAGTCGCCCGGCGGGTCACGCAGGGCCAGCGGTTTGCCCAGAATTTCGTAGTGAAGGACGGCTTTCTTCAGGGCGTCCGGATCGCTGTAGTCGATGACCAGCAAGGGCTGGAGGTCCGACGGCGGAGCGACCGAGTCCGCTGACGGGCGGAGCGTCTCAAGCGGGACGGACGGCTCGGTGAGAGACCGTTGACTCGCCGCGAGGATGGCGTCCCTGGCCTCTCGTTGACGGGCTATTTCCTGCTCCTTGTTGATCGCGGATGGTTGATACACCATCACGGAATCACCTTTGCGATCCGTCCGAACGGCGACTTCTCCCGCCGGGAGCGACGGCGATCGGGCTGCGGCCGGGCGGGGCCTTGCGGGCGACGTGCGGGCCCGGGTCTCCTGCTCCATTTTCCGGCGTTCGGCCTCGGCGGCCTCCTGGAACTCCCTGGCTTTGCGGACGAGGCGTTGCTGCCAGCTCTCGCGTTGAGCGGCGACAGGCGCCGTGGGGCGGTTCTGCCCCGGCTGTTGCTGGCCGGCTCGTTTCTTGCCGGTCAGAACCTTGGCCAACACCCCTGCCAGCCAGAGGGCCGCCATCACGAGAAGGATGATGATATCGCCCCATTGGTCAAGGCCGTGGCCCTGCGCCAGCATGTCGAATTGTCCGGCCCATTCGATCAACAACTAGTCATCTCCATTCGTCGCCATCACGGCTGATCGGGTTTCTTCGGCTTGGAGATCGATTCCCGCATCTGCGTGTCGGCACCGATGTTGCGGAGTCTGTAATAGTCCATGATGCCGAGATTGCCGGCTCGGAAGGCCTCGGAGATCGCCAGCGGCACCTTCGCGTCGTTCTCGACCACCAGGGCTCGCATTTCCTGCTCTCGAGCCACGGCCATCGCCCGGCGTTTCTCGGCCTCGGCCTTGGCACGCCGCATATCGGCTTCCGCCTGGGCCGCCTGGAGCTGGGCGCCGACGTTCTCGCCGACGTCCACATCCGCAATATCGATCGACAGGATCTCGAACGCGGTGCCGGCGTCGAGCCCCTTGTCGAGCACCGCCTTGGAGATTCGGTCCGGGTTCTCCAGCACGTTCTTATACGTGATCGCGCTGCCGATGGTCGTGACGATGCCTTCGCCGACGCGGGCGATGATCGTCTCCTCGGTGGCGCCGCCGACGAGCCGTTGGATGTTCGTTCGGACCGTCACGCGGGCTTTGGCCCGGAGCTGAATGCCGTCTTGGGCCACGGCGTCGATGGTCTCTTTGCCTTTCTTCGGGTCGGGGCAGTCGATCACCTTCGGATTGACGCTGGTCTGAATGGCGTCGACAATGTCGCGGCCGGCCAGGTCGATAGCCGTGGCCGTCTTGAAGGACAGGTCGATGTTGGCGCGATCGGCGGCGATCAGAGCCCGCACGACGTTGGACACCCGCCCCCCTGCCAGATAGTGGCTTTCCAGATCCTTTGTGGTCAGTTGCAGTCCCGCCTGCACGGCCGTGATCTTGCTCAGCACGATCATGCGGGAATCGACTCGC
>JBDKUU010000633.1:0-2290 GCA_039679525.1 Phycisphaerales bacterium
CTGTCGATGCCCAGCGTCGAACCCTCGATCGCCCCGCCGCCGAGCGGGGAGGCGTTCAGGAGGGTGCGGCAGTTGCCCAGCCGGACGATGTCGCGTTCGAGCTGCTGAACGAAGCTCAGCAGGTACGCGCCGATGACGATCGGCTGCGCCCGCTGCATGTGCGTATACGCCGGCATCAAATCTTCCACGTATTTGCCCGCCAAAGCGACCAGGGCCCTCTGCAATCGCGTGATGTCGCCCTGCAGCGTCGTGATCTGGTCCCGCATCCAGAGTCGAATGTCGGTGGCCACCTGGTCGTTGCGACTGCGAGCCGTGTGCAGCTTCTCGCCGGGCTCGCCGATCCGCTTGATCAACGCGCCTTCGACCGCCATGTGGATGTCCTCGGCGGCTTTGTCGAACTCGAAACGACCCGCCTCGATGTCGTCGCGGATGCTTGCCAGGCCGCTCTCGATGGCCCGGAACTCCGCCTGCGTGATGAAGCCCTGCGCCGCGAGCATCGCCGCATGCGCAATCGAGCCGATGATGTCGTACTTGTACAGGCGCTTGTCGTACGACAGGGACTCCACGTAGTCCACCGTCAGTTCGTCGGGCTTCGTGGAAAGCCGTTTCTCCCAGCTCCTCTGCGTGTCCGCCATGAATTCTGCTCTCACGATTTCTGCGCCGCGCCCCGGCGAATCCGCGCGGCCATCGCGCGGCCCAGGGCCTGGCATTGTTCAAGCTGCTCGGCCGTCGCGGAGAACTTGGCGTCCACGATCGGCTCGATCAGCTCCAGTTTGTTGTCTTCGACGAATTGCTTCATCCCTTTGACCGCCCCGCCGCTCCAGCCGTAACTGCTGAACAGCCCGACCACCCGATTGCCGATCCGCTTCTCGCGAAGCAGATCCAGCAGGTTGTTCATCAGCGGGAACACCCCGGCGTCGTACGTCGGGCTGCCGAGAAAGAGGCCCTGGTATCGCCAGGCGTCGCGAATGATGTATGATGCGTGGCAGTTCGAGACATTGTGCGACCGGATCGTCTTGACTCCGCCTTCGGCGATGCCCCGCTCGACCGCTTCGGCCATCCGCTCGGTGGCCCCGTACATCGAGCCGAACGCGACGACGATGCCGGGCTCGGTCTCCTGGCGGCTCCAGCGGTCGTACAGTCGGACGATATAAGCCGGGTCGGTCCGCCAGATCGGGCCGTGCGTCGAGGCCACGACCTTGATGTTCACGCCCGCGACCTTCTGGATCGCCTTCTGCACCATGGGCGAGTACTTGCCGATGATGTTGGAGAAGTACCGCAGGATCTCGTCCTCGTAGTAGTGGACGTCCACCTCGTCGTCGAAGATCCCGCCCTCGAGCGCGCCGAATCCGCCGAACGCGTCGCCGGAAAAGAGAATGCCGTCCGAGGCTTCGTAGGTCAGCATCGTCTCGGGCCAATGGACCATGGGCGTGATGAAGAACTTGAGCTTGCGGCGGCCCAGCGAAATCTCCTCGCCGTCGGCGACGACGCGCGTGTCCTGAATGCCGTAGAGGTCGTTGAGGAACTCCGCGGTCTTCTTGTTGCCGATGATCTGGATTCCCGGAAAGACCTTCTTGACCAGAGGGATCGCGCCGGAGTGGTCGGGCTCCAGGTGATTGACAACCAGGTAGTCGATCTGCCTGTCGGCGCCGAGCACGTGACGAAGCTTCCTGAGATATCCGTTGATCGAGAGGTCCTTGACCGTATCGATCAGAACGGTCTTCTCATCGAGGATCAGATACGAGTTGTACGAGACGCCCCGCGGAATCGGCCAGATCCCCTCGAACAAGGGCGTGCGCCGGTCGTTGACGCCGACCCAGTAGACATCCTTGACAATGGGTATTCCGTATTGCACCGTCGTACCTCCCCTTGCGCCTGTGGCGCTGCCATTCACGTTTCCGTTCGAGCAAAGGCCGCGAAAGCCGGCGACCTTGCGACGCGTACGATAGTCTAAAGGGCTCCGAGCGTCAACCCAAAGTGGGATTGTGCCTAACTCGAGGCGCATCGCGCTTGCATTCGGACGCCGCGGCCCGTATCCTTCTGGGACAAGAAGGCTATGGCCCGCCCTGTGGCCGACGCCGTCCGATCCGAAGCAACGATTCCTGAGTTCCTTGGGCAGAGAGAATATGAGCACGCTTGCGATCACCAATTGCAGACTCTACGACGTTCCTGGCGAGGCCCCCCTGCGATCCATCCTGGTGCGCGATGGCTCGATCGAGCGGATCGGGGACGCCACCGCCGCGTTCCATGCAGACCAGACCCTCGACGCCGGCGGCCGTATCGTCGCCCC
>JBDKUU010000634.1:0-2498 GCA_039679525.1 Phycisphaerales bacterium
TCTTGCCGGAGCTGTCCTTGACGTCGCCGTCCATCTTATAAAGGGCGACCAGGCCCGCCTGGCCCGGATCCGCCGGGGTCGCAACCGCCGGGGCGGCCGCGTACAGGCGAATGTCGTCGACGAACAGCGTGCCCTTGGCGCCGGCGCCTTCGACGCCGATCGCCAGGCTCTTGACGCTCTTGAGATTGGCGCCCGTGGCGGCCAGCGGGATCGACCACTGCTTCCAGAGGTTCATCGCCGTGGCGGGAGCGCCGCCATTGTACGAGACCTTCGTGCCGTTGATCTTCACGTACAGGGGGGCCGGCGTGTTGCTCACCTGGCCGCGGAAGTACACGACCAGGGCCGTGACGCCGTGCCGGGTCCAGTCCTGCGGCGAGTCGAAGGTCAGCTCGGCCTCCGACGTGCTCGCGCTCGAATTGTCGTACGTCAGGGGCATCGACTGAGTCCCGCCGTGAACGATCGCCTTCTCGGCGAAGGGGGCCGCGTTGTAGCCCACCTGCGAGCCGCTGGCCCCTGTGGTCAGGCCGTCGACCCAGGCCTCGTAGATGCGGGAGCCTTCGGCGTCGGTGTAGCCTTCGAAGTCGTCGACCGCGACGAAGTCTTCGGTCGTGAAGCTCCAGACCTTGCCTTCGTAGGTCCCGGCGGCCCCGACTTCGTCGATCCGCCAGGAATAGGTGGTCCCCAGGTTCAGCGCGGCCGGCGTGTAGCTGTGCTCGGCGACGGCGGCGGTCTGGGTCAACGCGGCAGGGTCCGTGCCGAGGAAGACCGTGTGCGACTCGGCTTCGCGGCCGGGCCGCCAGCTCAGCGACGTCTCGACGCTGACCGCCTTCGCGGCATCCGCCGGCTGCGGCTCGAAGGCCTGAACCGGCACGTAGAAGAAGCGGACCTCGGCCAGGCCGGTCTGCGGCGCCATGCCGCCCCAGTTGGCGTTGATCGTGATCTTGACGAACTTGGCCTCGACGCCGCCGAAATCGACGGTGGTGTTGGCCTTGTAGTCCGACGCGGCGGGCGCCTGGGCGAATTCAGGCACGCCCTCCAGCGTTGCCCAGGTCTGGCCGTCGGCGGAATACTGGATCGTGACGTCCTTGGCCCCGAGGCCCAGCATGGGTTCGATCAGTTGGTTGGAGTTCCAGACCCACATCTCATCGAGCTTGTAGACCGCGTCGAATTCGTACTGGATCCAGGCAGGCTTGATGGCTTTGCTGGTCCACATCTTCGTAGAGTCGGTGGAGTGCTGATCGTCGGCATCGAGGCCCGAGCCGTTGATCGTGTTCAGCGGCCCCATGTCCTTGCCCGAATCGGAAGCGGTGGCCGCGATCGGCGTCACCGGGTACCCGTACGACTCGGCGGTGAAACTCCAGACCTCGCCCTTGAAGATCGTGTTGTCGGGAGCGGCGTTCACCTCGTCGACGCGCCAGTAGTAGGTCTGGCCGTACTCGAGCAGGCCGTCCGGATCGAATGTCGCGTCCGTTTGTCCTTCGCCGGCAAGCACGCCCATCGGGTTGGCCCGGTCGGCGCTGTTGACGTCGGCGGCCGACGTGCCGAAGTACACGTCGTGCGACGCGGCGGACCCGCCGGGGGTCCAGCCCAGCACGACGTCGCGGGACGCGTCCACGGCATCGTTCTTGGGCTGCGGATAGGCCGCGACGTCGGGCAGGGCCATGACGCGCTGGACGATGGCCAGGATCTCCTCGGCCGACAGCTCGCGGTTGTACATCGCGGCCTCGTCGATGCTGCCGAGGAACTGGTTGCCGCCGTTGGAGCTCGACTCGCCCGCGATCATGACCGGCAGATTGTTCGGATTGATGTCGACCGAGCTGACGGACGTGGCCTGGCCCTCGGGCTTGCCGTCCGTGTAGACGCGGATGGTCTTGTTGCCGAAGGTGGCCGCGATGAAGTGCCACTCGTTGTCCATGACCGCGGTGGTCCCGTCGGCCAGCGACGTGGTGTTGTTGACGAAGAATTCCAGGCGCGGCAGGCCGACGTTCTGGGTCAGGACCAGGTCGAAGCCGGAAGTCTGCCACTGGGATTTGTCGATCACGCGGGCCCAGTTCGGGACGCTCGACGTCTTGACCCAGGCCATCAGGCTGACCGCGGACGTCACGTCGTACTCGGGGATTTCCGTGATCGTGACGTGGGAGCCGTTGACGAAGTCCAGGGCCATGCCCTTGGCGCCTGCGACCCAGGCGGCATTTCCGACGATCGTGCCGGGGTTGTTGTACGTGGACAGGTCCTTGACCGTCGTGCCGGCGCCTTCGTCGAAAGGCAGGTACAGGACCAGGGATTTGTCGGCGGCCGAAGCCTGCAGCGTCATCAGGCCCAGAGCCAACACTGTGAACAGTCGCGATTTGCTCATGTGAGACCTCCTTCCAGTTCTCGTGGTATCGACATGTCGTTGCGAATGATACGCTACGATACAGGTCTCATGATATCAGGCCGGAACGTCCCGTTCAATAGCCGCGGTCATCAATTACGCTGATCCTCCGCGGGGGAGTGGT
>JBDKUU010000635.1:0-6724 GCA_039679525.1 Phycisphaerales bacterium
CTGGGCGTCTCCCTGCTGGTCGGGGCCTTTCTTGGCGTCGCTCCATTCTGGGTCATGCAGCGGTCGGCTGCGGCCAACGTGCTGATGGAGCGGCGGGGCACGTCGAGACATCATGCCTTGCTCTCCAACGCGATCATTGGCGGTCAGATCGCGGCGGCTCTGGTGCTGTCCATCGGGACCGCGCTGATGGTTCGCAGCATGGCGCGGCTGTCGGCGGTGAACGCCGGGTTCAATCCGGAAAGCCTGATCACATTCAATGTCGGCCTGCATCGGATGAACGAGCAGCAGCGATACCAGTTCAGCCGCGAGTTCCTGGGACGCCTGGGTGTGTTGCCGCACGTCACCGGAGTATCGACCGATTCCTCCATGCCGTGCGATCCGCGGGGGAGCAGCGCCCCCGTGTCCGTGCAGGGATGGACGGCTCCGGACGGCAAACCCGTTCGAGCCTGTCTGCACAACATCGGCGAGGACTACTTCAAGACGCTGCAAACTCCTCTGCTGAAAGGCCGCGACATCTCCTTGGCTGAGCACGAACTGAAGGCACGCGTCGTCGTTGTCACGGAAAGCTTGGCCCGGCTGTTCTGGCCGGACTCCGAGCCGATCGGGCGGCAACTCACCTGTTGCGGAAAGTCGTATGAGATCATCGGCGTGGCGGCGGACCTTGTGCAGGGCAATGTCAGGATCGACAAGCCGCACCACGCGTTCTTCCCGTTCGATGCGCTGTTCCCGAGTTCCGAGCTTCAAGTCGTCGTTCGCGCGCAGGGCGACGGGACCTTCGTCATCGGCCAGATCCGAGCGATTCTCAAGAGCATCGACGCGACGCTGCCGCTTCACAGCGTGAGCACATTCAAGGCCCGAATGAACGAGTGCATCAACCAGGAACGGTTCACGACGACGTTCCTGGCGGTCTTTGCGGGCATCGCGCTGCTGTTGATCGTCATCGGCCTCTACGGCGTCGTGTCCTACGCGGTGTCCCAGCGGACGCGGGAGATCGGCGTCCGCATGGCGTTGGGCGCCCGGCGGGGGAGCATCCTGGCGATGGTTCTCAAGAGGGGATTGGCGTTGTCGATCGCCGGCTCGGCCGCTGGAATCGCCGGGGCTATTTGCCTGACGCGGTTTCTCTCCAGCTATCTGTACGGCGTGAGCCCGACCGATCCATTGACGTATGCGATCGTCCCGGCGGCAGTTGCCGCCGTGGCTTTGGGCGCCTGCCTTATCCCCGCCCTGCGAGCCGCGAGGACGGACCCCATGGCGGCGCTGAGGTGCGAATAGGAGAACGAATGAAGTATTTCCGACAAGACGTGCGACAAGCCGTTCGGACGGTGCTGGTTGTGACGGTGCTGCTTCTTAGCGACCTTCAGTGCGACAGAGAGGAGAGCGCCGACGGCGCGGTTCGCGACGCATCGCCCGAGCGTCTGATGGCTCACGGTCTCCTACGCGAGCTTGTGCAGATCGACACCACGCCGCCGAACGGCTGCACGAAGGCGTCGGAGATGCTGGCGACCCGCCTGCGTTCCGCGGGTTTCTCAGAGTCCGACGTTCTGCTCCTGGGCTCTCGGCCTGACCGGCAGAACCTGGTTGTCCGCCTGCGCGGACGCGGGCAGGCCAAGCCCATTCTGTTGATCGCGCATCTGGACGTCGTCGCCGCGCCGAAGGATGGTTGGGCGGAGGGATTAGAGCCGTTCCAACTGACCGAGCGGGACGGCTTCTACTACGGGCGGGGCGTGCTCGATGTCAAATGGGCCGCGGCCGGCCTGGTCGCTGTCTTGACGCGGTTGAGAGCCGAGGGATTCGTGCCGGAGCGTGACATCGTGGTCGCCCTCACGGCCGACGAAGAGACCGGCAACGCCAACGGCGTCGCGTGGCTCCTCTCGAATCGTCCCGACCTGATGGACGTCGCATACTGCCTGAATCTCGACGCGGGCGGGGGCCACATGGAGAAAGGCAAGCCGGTCCGCATGACCGTGCAGACCTCCGAGAAATCGTATCTCAGTTTCAGGCTCGAAACCCAGAGTCCCGGCGGACACAGTTCTCTTCCCGAGAAGGACAACGCGATCTATCGTCTTGCCGAGGGGCTGACGCGTCTGGCCAAGTTCGAGTTCCCGTTCCGCTTCAATGAGACGACCCGTGGCTATTTCGAGGGGCTGGCCAAAGTCGAGAACGAGCCGCTCGCAGACGATATGCGGGCCGTGGCGAAAAATCCGCCCGACCTCGACGCCGCCCGGCGGCTTGCCGCCGCCTCGCCGTATTACAACGCGATCCTGCGGACAACGTGTGTAGCCACGCGCGTGGAGGGGGGGCATGCCGACAACGCCTTGCCGCAATCGGCGCAGGCGATCGTGAATTGCCGAGTGTTCCCGGGCGATTCCCTCGAATTCGTGCGCGACGCTATCACGGGAGCCCTGGCCGATCCAGAGATTCGTGTGACCGCTTTGGGCATGGGGCGGCCGATCCCGGCGTCCCCGTTGTTGCCTGAGGTGATGGAGCCCATTCGGAAGCTCAGCAGTGAGATGTGGCCCGGCGTCCCCGTTCTGCCGACCATGGATCCCTGGGCGAGCGACTCGACCTGGCTTCGCAGAGTGGGAATTCCGACGTATGGAGCCTCAGGCACCTTCAGCGAATTGGAACTGGGCAACGCCCACGGCGCCAACGAGCGTCTGTCGATCGAGTCATTCGACAAAGGCGTCGAGTTCCTTCATCGTCTTCTAAAAATGCTGACGGTTTCGTGTGAAGGGGGGCGGGAATGACCTCGCTATGGCAGGACGTCAGACAGGGGCTGCGGATGCTGGTGCGAAGTCCCGGCTTTACCGCCGCGGCGGCGCTCTCCCTCGCTCTGGGGATCGGCGCGAACACCGCCATCTTCAGCATGGCCAAGACTCTCCTGTGGACGAAGCTCGGTCGAGACGGCGGGAATCGCGTCGTCGCCATCGTGCCTGCGGGGCAGGAAACGACGATGGGCAATCGATGGTCGTACCCCGACTACCTGGATATTCGCGACCGATCGCGAGAGGTGTTCGAGGACCTGATCGTGATGAGCCACGAGCCTTGGGCGGTGGCGTTCCATGGTTCCGAGCGGAGCGAGCGATGGTGGGGGGCCTCGGTGAACAGCGAATACCTGCGGACGATGGGCGTCAGGCCGATCCTCGGGCGGACGTTCACTCCGGATGAGGACGCCAGGCCCGGCGAAGCTCCCGTGGCGATCCTCAGCGAGCGGGTGTGGCAGCGGGAGTTCCGCCGCGACCCACAGATTCTCGGCCGGCAGATCCAGCTCAATCGGACCTGGGTCACCGTGGTCGGCGTAGTCCCCGCCGAGGACGCCGTGTTCCGACGCCTGCTGCAGGTCGATTTCTTTCTTCCGATCATGCAGGAGGGGAACCTTTTCGACCGCCGGGGAACATGTGCCGCCAGGGATGAACGCTGGGTGGTTGTCGCCGGCAGACTTCGACCGAAGGCCACGCGAGCGCAAGCCCAGTCGTGCCTGGATGTGCTTTCGGCGCAGTTGCGTCAGGCCTATCCGCAGGACTGGGGCGCCGACCCTGGCCAGCAGCAGCGAGCGATCATCGCGCCGACCGAGGAGCTATGGGGCCTGCCCGACTTTCTGCCCAGGCATCGCGTCCCGGCGTTCGCCTGCGCGCTGTTTGGGCTGACCGGTCTCGTCTGGCTGATCGCCTGCGCCAATGTCGCCAACCTGCTTCTGGCGCGAGCCCAGGCCCGTCGACGCGACATCGCGGTGCGTCTGGCTGTCGGCGGCGGACGATGGCGGATCATCCGCCAACTGCTGATTGAGAGCGCGATGCTGTCCTTCCTCGGGGGGGCGGCCGGAATACTCCTGGCCGTGTGGTGCCAGGAGACTGTCGAAGCGATGAGTCCCTCGGTCCAGATCCTCGCGTACGCTTCGCCTGTTCATCTCGAATTCAGCCTCGATCGCGGAGTCTGCTGCTTCGCCCTGGCGATCACGGGGCTGACCGCCGTAGTGTTCGGCCTGTTGCCTGCCATCCGAATGAGCCGGGTCGACCTGGTCCATTCGCTCAAAGAAGGCGGTCGCTCCGGCGGCGAGGAGATCCGCGGGCTCTTCTGGCGGCGAGCCCTGATCGTGGGGCAGATGGGGATGGCCTGCCTGGTCCTGGTCGGCGCGGGACTCTTCGTCCGCACCGTGCGCCAGGCCATGAACGATGCGTCGGGAGTCGATCCCCGAAATCTGGCCGTCGTCAGTTTCGACATCTATCAGCAGCGGTACTCGTCCGAGCGGGCTCATCAGTATGTGCGAGAGGCTCTTGCGAAGCTGGAGAGATGTCCCGGCGTGTCCTCCGCGAGTTTCGCGACGGAACGGCCGTTGTCGCCATCCTCGGACACCTTCTACGTGGAATTCGAGGGCTCGCCCAACGCAGAGGCAAAGACCGTGGAGGTGCAGCGTCTGATCGTCGGTCCCACGTTCTTCGAGACCACGCGAATCCCGATGGTGCGAGGGCGGGGCTTCGAATCGCAGGACTGGACGGAGCGTCCGAAGGTCGTGGTCGTCAATGAGGCCCTGGCTCAACGATACTGGCCCGGCCAGGACCCGATCGGCAGACACGTGATTGTGGATGCAGAGAATCGGCTGGAGGTTGTCGGGATCGCCCGTGCGGCGAACTATCACAGCCTGGCGGCGAGCCCGGTCCCGATGTGCTTTGTTCTGCCTGAAAGGACGCAGATGCTGGCCGTGCTCAGTTTTCTCGTGCGAACGACGGGTCCGTCGCTGTCGGTTCTGGATCGGGTGCGGAGCGAGCTCGAGTCGCTGGATACGGACATGCCCATCATCGAAGCCGCTACGCTCGAGCAGGTGTACGCCGACACGCTCCTGCCTTTGCGCTTCGCCGGCTGGCTGGGGACCGCCTACGCCTGTGTGGCCCTGGTCATGTGCGCCGTCGGCATCTACGGTCTGCTGGCCTACTACGTCGTGCGGCGGACCCGCGAAATCGGCGTGCGACTGGCTCTCGGCGCCAAGCCGCGGGACATCATGCGCCTGGTGCTGCGCCAAGTACTGGGTCTGGCGCTGGTGGGAATGGCCGTGGGTCTGCTGGCGGCCCTGGCGTTGTCCCACGCTCTGCGGAGCCTGGTGTTCGGCGTCAGTACGAACGATCCGGTGACGTTTGTCCTGGCGTTTCTCGTGCTGGGAGGCGTCGCCCTCGCGGCTTGTCTCCTCCCGGCCCGCCGGGCGGCGAGAGTCGATCCCATGACGGCTTTGAGATGTGAATAGGGAGGAATGGGAATGCCGTGGGGAGATATCAGATACACTTGTCGAACGCTGGCGAGGAATCCAGGCTTTGCCGCCGTGACGGTCCTGGTTCTGGGGCTGGGGATCGGCGCCGCGACCTCGGTCTTCAGCATCGTCAACGGCGTGCTGCTCCAGGCTCTGCCGTACAAGGATCCGGATCGCCTGGTCATGCTGTTCTCGACCTATGCCGATTGGGGCGAGAGGTCGATCACTTCCGGCATGGACTTCGTGGACTGGCAAAAGCAGAGCCGGTCCTTCGAGGATCTGGCTATTGTATCTTCGCAGGAGGCGCGCTATCGGTATGTGGAGGGGACCGATCGCCTCAAAGGGATGTGCGTATCCACGAATCTCTTTTCGTTGTTGGGATGGCAGCCGCTCCTGGGGCGGGCCTTCCTGCCGGAGGAGACGTGGCCAAATCATCACTACGTCGTGCTCGGATATGACTTCTGGAAACGGTATCTGGGGGGCGATGCGGCGATCCTCGGCAAAGCCATTACGTTGGGAGGGATCGAACCCCCGGCGTACACGGTCGTGGGCGTCATGCCGCCGGGCGTTCGGTTTCTCGATGCGAAGAACGACGCCTTCGTGGACTTCTGGATCCCTGTGGATCGCGACCTGCCGGAGATTCAGTCGGGCGGGCGAGGCTGTCTGCGGTGGCAGGTCGTGGGCCGACTGAAGGCGGATGTGAGCGTCAAAGAGGCGCAGGTCGAGATGACGGGGATTGCGGAACGGATTGCCAAGACAGGGTACTCCGACCCGACCGAGGCGCCGGGCGTCAATATCGTTTCCTTGCACGATTACGTCGTCGGGGACACGAGTCCGTTGATCTTCCTTGCCGGCGGCGGGGCGGGCTTGGTGCTTCTGATCGCATGCGCCAATGTAGGCAGCCTCCTGCTGGCCCGAGGGCTCGCTCGGAGACGCGAGCTGGCGACGCGGGCGACTCTCGGCGCCGGGTGGCTGCGACTGCTCCGTCAGACCTTGACGGAGAGCGTTCTCCTGAGCCTGCTGGGCGGCGCCCTGGGGATTCTGTTGGCGTTCGTCGGCGCTGCGGTGTTCCGCCTGATCGCTCCGAGCGACATGGTCCGGCTGGAGGAGATTCGCATCGATCCGGCGACCCTGGGGTTTGCGCTATGCCTGATCTTGCTGACAGGCATTCTCGTCGGGCTGGTTCCGGCGTTGTGGACTTGCCGCCCCGATCTCAATGAGGCGCTCAAGGCAGACAGCCGCGGCGCGACCGCGGAGTTCAAGCGGCGGCGATTGGCGAATCTGTTCGTGGCTTCCGAGGTGTCGTTGTGTCTGGTTCTGCTCATCAGTTCCGCCCTGTTGATCAACAGCCTCTCCCGTCTACTGCTGCTCGATCCGGGGTACAGGACGGACAATATCCTGACCGTGGAGTTGGAGAACATGTGGGGCGGCGACCTCCAGCAGCTTCTGACGCGGGTTCAATCGCTGCCCGGCGTGCAGTCTGCG
>JBDKUU010000636.1:0-5068 GCA_039679525.1 Phycisphaerales bacterium
ATGGTTCGTAGTGACGCCGTAAGGCGTTATCTTCGGTGTTCTCTCAAGAGAAGATATGCCCTTACGGACACACTACGAACAGTCAATTCAGTTTCAGGCCCACTTCCTTCGCCATGCTTCTGACAGCCGCGATGGCTTTGGCGAAGAGATCCGGCCCGGTATCGCCGCCGAACTGCCCGCCCGCCCTCAGGTGCGGCTCCATCGTGACGCAGCCGTCGTATTTCATCGCGGCCAACTCCGCGAGAAGCTGCTTGATCTGGCCGTCGCCCTCGCCCGGTATGCTGCCGACGTCCTTGGCCCCGAGCTTCCAGTCCTTGATGTGAATGTGCACGATGTAGGGCTTCATCAGGGGCCAGCAGGTTTCGACGTTGTTCGTGATCTTCTCGCCCCAGACGAAGTTGGCGGGATCGTAGGCGAGCCGCAGCTTCGGCGAGTCGATCGTCTTGACGAGGTCCACGCAGTTGGCCGCCGTGTGGCCGTAGATGTGGGCCTCGTTCTCGTGGACCATGACGACGTCGGTCCCCTGGACCACTTCGACCTTGGCGACCATGCGGTCCATGACCTGGTTGCGGTAGTCGTCGATGTTCTTGCCGTCGGAGGCGTAGTAGCTGAACATGCGGATGAACGGCGTCTCGAAGAACTGGGCCAGCTCCACCGCGTGCTTGAACTTGTCCAGGTGCGGCTTGAAATGCTGGTCCAGCTTGACCTTGCCGATAGGCGAGCCGATCGCGCTGACCTTGATGCCGTGGTCCTTGAGCAGTTTCTTCGCCTCCTTCAGCTCGGCGGCGTTGAGATCCATGATGTTCTTCTTGTCGATGAATCGCGGCTCGATATAGCCGACCTTCTCCTTGGCCAGGAACTCGACCTGTCCGCGAAAACTCTCCGTCACTTCATCCGCAAAAGCGCTCAGCTTGGCCATCTCAATCACTCCCAGATCCACGTAAAAAGCGTTCGCACGCAACATGTAGGGTGGGCTCTTAGCCCACGCGTCACACGCTCCGGATTGAAAGAAACGCGTGGGCTAAGAGCCCACCCTACGGACTTTCGTTCTCTCTATACCGCAAAACCGGCCGCCTTCTCAGGCAGTCGCCGTTTAATCTCGTCCAGCCGATATCCGAAGCCGGGGCCGCGTAACGTCGAGAGATCCACTTGCCCCCCGCGCCGACGATAGAGCCCCGGATGTACGGCTTCCTCGGGTGCCGAAGCCGCCGGGTAGAACTGCATCGCGTTGGTCTCGACTCCCATGATCGTCCCGGCGTGCGCCGCCAGGAGCACGTGCGGGACCTGAGCCAGCATGGGATTCGTCAAATCCTGGACCATCAGCGTCATGCCGTGAGCCTTGGCCCAGCACAGGCTCAGCAAGGCCCCGGTTTGGGTCTTGCAGGTCTTGAGGGCCACGCCGGTCCAGCCGAGCTCGCGTCCCAGGCGGATCAATCGCCAATCGTGTGCGCTTTCGTCCATGAACAGCGGCTTGCGGGCCGAGACGCTGTGCACGTCGATCTGGTTGGC
This sequence comes from Phycisphaerales bacterium, assembly GCA_039679525.1. Lineage (GTDB taxonomy): Bacteria > Planctomycetota > Phycisphaerae > Sedimentisphaerales > Anaerobacaceae > PLanc-01. The sequence continues at coordinate 1,510 of JBDKUU010000636.1, forward strand.
CTCCAGGTCGTATGGGAACGGCTGCTCGACGTACAGAATCATCTGGTAGACGCGGGGATGGTCCTTCATCAGCCGGTCCAGGATCTCGTTGACGTAAGCCGGGTCGGTCACCGTGCAGTTGAAATCCGTGGTCAACCACAGGACGCCCTTCTCGATCGCGATCCGCCCCACTCTCACAAGGCGGTCGAAGTCCCACTCGGCGTCGTTGCCCCGCAGCTTCACCTTCAGGCAGGTGAGCCCGTCCCGCTCGATCCAATCCCGCAACAGGACCGGATAGCCGTCTTTCGGCTCGTCGCCCGTCAATTCCGAGGCGTCGAGAATGTCCTTGCCGCCCACCAGGTGCCAGGCCGGCAGTCGCGAAGGCGGCGACTGGAAATAATCCGCAGGGTACTTGCCCGCGAAGGAAACCGCGGCTCCCGGCGCCGGTTCGAGAAAATGGGTCAGATCGACGCTCATGAACTCGGGACCATAGGTCGAGTAGATCGGCAGGCCCAGAAGCTGCCCATAGGCGTCGTGGAGAGCGATATCGAAGGCCGACGAGCACACCAAGGCCGCCAGCCACGGCATCGGCTCGGCGTCCGCCCCTCGTTCGGTATTCGCATCGCGAAGCAGGCCCGGCAGCACGGACTCGCTGAACCGATGGCCCAATTCGATCGGGTGTCCCTCGTCGGCGAGACTAGTCCAAGCCTCTGCCAGTCTCACGCAGAAGCCTTGCATCGCGTCGCAGCGTTCCTGGTAGCTCAGGCTGCTCGGCCAGGTCCACTGGACGCTCAAGGGCGTCTCGCCCCAACCCTGGGCCTGTTTCCGCCCATCCGTCACCGTCATGCACACGCGGGCGCAGATCACCGAGGTCAGCGTCTCCGGGCCGAACTTCAGCGGCACCCGCGTTTGAACGGGTAGGAAATACAGATCGACGGCGACCGGGCGAATCCTGGCTTTCATGTCCCTCATTCCTGTCCGAACGAGTCCCCGCCGAGCCGGCGGGACCGACAGAGGTAGGTTTACGGTCTGGGCCCATCCTTGTCAACCTTGGGCCCATATAAAAGCGGTCTTGGGGGTTGCTTTGTGGGGTTGAACGCCTATAATCGCCCATGGTTTTGCCTATGAGGCAACATGGCTCGGGGCGCAAAAGCCCCGTGAAAAACATCACAAAAACTACGGCGTCCACAGCAGAAGCAGAATTGAAAGGAGCACGTATGAGACTCGACCGGAAGTTGAGAATGGGTTTGATCGGCGGAGGCCCCGGCGCGTTCATCGGGGAGGTCCATCGCAAGGCCTCCCGGCTGGACGGGGAGATCGAGCTTGTGGCCGGCGCATTCGATATCGATCCCGTGAAATCCAAGGACATGGGCAAGAATCTGGCCCTGGATCCCAAGCGCGTCTACAGCGACTACAAAGAGATGATCAAGGCCGAGTCCGCGCTGCCGGTCGGCCAGCGAGTGGACTTCGTCTCCGTCACGACGCCGAACAACTGGCACTTCCCCATCGCCCGGGACTTCCTCCTGGCGGGCATCCATGTCATGTGCGAGAAGCCCATGACCCTGACCTCCGACGAGGGCAAGGAACTCCAGAAGATCGTGAAGGACAAGAAGCTCGTCTTCGGCCTGATGCACAACTACACGGGCTACCCGATGGCCAAGCTCGCCCGGGACATGGTCAAGAAAGGCGACCTCGGCAAGATCCGCAAGATCGTCGTCCAGTACCCGCAGGGCTGGCTGGCCACCGCGTTGGAGAAGACCGGCCAGATGCAGGCGAGCTGGCGGACCGATCCCAAGCAGAGCGGCGCCGGCGGCTGTGTCGGCGATATCGGCACGCACGCCGCGAACCTCGCCGAGTACATCTCGGGCCTCAAGATCACCCACATCTGCGCCGAGCTGACCTCGTTCGTGCCCGGCCGGCCCCTCGACGACGACTGCAACTGCCTGCTGAAGTTCGACAACGGCGCCAAGGGCGTCCTGCACGCCACGCAGATCGGCATCGGCGAAGAGAACAATCTCGCGATCTGGGTGCACGGCGAGAAGGCCAGCCTCGAATGGCACCAGGAGAATCCGAATTACCTGTCCTTCCGTGAGAACGACAAGCCGGAACAGGTCTGGAAGAGAGGCAACGGCTACGTCGGCGCCTACAGCCCGGCGGCGGCCCGCTGCACCCGCATCCCCTCCGGCCATCCGGAAGCATTCCTCGAAGCCTTCGCGAACAACTACATGAATTTCGCGGAAACGGTCAAGTGCGCCATCGCCCACGAGAAGCCCAGCGAATTGGCCCTGGACTTCCCGAGCGTGGAAGCCGGCATTCGCGGCCTGCTCTTCATCGAGACGGTCGTCGCCAGCTCCAAGAGCGACCAGAAGTGGACGCCCATGAAGCAGTAAAGTCATCCGGCGTTTGCCGGTCGCAGTTTTCGCGGCTCGGCGCACGACAATCGCGTGCGCCGAGCCGTCTTGTCCGGGGGCGAAACAAACCACAACTCGCGTAGAGATTTGTGGAGGAGCGGATCAGCACCAATCCAGTGACAGGAGCATTTCCCATGCAGAACCATCAAAACAGCCAGGTCTCGCGTCGCGGCTTCATCGCGAGCGCCGCCGCCGCGGCAGCCTTCACGGCGAGCGTCGCGCCGACGGCCGCTCCGGCCGCCGAGTCGTCGAAGAAATTCAAGCTCAAGTACGCGCCGAGCCTCGGCTCATTCGGAGCCCACGCCGGCAACGATCCGATCGACCAGATCAAGTTCATGGCAGACGAGGGCTTCTCCGCCATGTTCGACAACGGTCTGCCGGGCAGGCCGCCGGAACTCCAGGAAAAGATCGCCAAGGAAATGGACCGGCTCGGCATGACCCTGGGACCGTTCGTGACGTACGCCGAATTCGGCAAACCCACGTTCGTCACGCAGGACAAGGAGTTCCAGGATCAGATCGTCAACACCATGAAAGGGGCCGTCGAGGTCGCCAAGCGAACCAACGCCAAGTGGGCCCTGATCGCCCCCGGCTGCATCAGCCAGCGGATGGAGGTCGATTACCAGACGGCCAACCTGATCGACAACGTGCGCCGCTGCGTCGAGATCGCGGAGCCCGCGGGCCTCGTGATCGTCCTGGAGCCGCTGAACTGGTGGGCCAATCACCCGGGCCTGTTCCTCCAGAAGATTCCGCAGGCGTACATGGTCTGCCGCGCGGTCAACAGTCCCTCGTGCAAGATCGTCAACGACCTGTACCATCAGCAGATCACCGAGGGCAACCTGATCCCGAACATCGACAAGGCCTGGAGCGAGATCGGGGCCTTCCACCTGGGCGACAACCCCGGCCGCAACGAGCCCGGCACCGGCGAAATCAACTTCAAGAACGTCTTCCGACACATCTACAAGAAGGGCTACCAGGGCGTGCTGTGCATGGAGCACGGCAAGAGCAAGGGCGGCAAGGAAGGCGAGCGAGCCGTGATCGACGCCTACCGAGCCTGCGACAGCTTCGAGGCGTGACGACCAGTCTCAAGGCATTCAATCATCAACAAAAAGAAAAGAGGTCGCGTCCGGCGTGGACGCGACCTCTTTTGTTTTGCGCTGGCTGAGCTCCTC
>JBDKUU010000637.1:0-19597 GCA_039679525.1 Phycisphaerales bacterium
TACGCCTGCCCCTTCGAAGGTCGCTCGCTGCCTGTCAAACAATTGGGGCATCTGTACCCTATCGCCTCTCTTCCAGACAGTCAAGCAAAAAAACACACTCTTTTCCACAAAATTACAGGTGTGTCCCTCTCTCCTTCAACGACCGTCGGCGGCCTGCCGCACCTGGGCCCACACACGCAGGAAATTCTCACCACAGATCTTCCGGATATCCCCTTCGCTGTACCCCTTCTTGAGCAGCCCCGCAATCAGATTCGGATAGCAGGAGACGTCCTCCAGACCCACCGGAACCTCCGTGACTCCATCGAAATCGGAGCCCAAGCCGACGAAATCGATGCCGACCAGCCGCACGATGTGGTCGATATGGGCCGCGACATCGGAGACGGGGGCCTTGCTGAATGACGCCTTCTCCCACAATTGGCGTACGTAGTGATCCCGATCCTCGCCCTGCAGGCCGCTCTCTTCGACCTGCCGGCGAATATTGTTCCGAATCTGAACAAATTCCGCATTGACCTTCGCGTTGACGAACATCGACCCGAAGTTCACCTGGATGAGTCCGCCCTTTTTCGCAAGCAGGCGAATCATGTCATCGCTCATGTTCCGGTGCCAGCCCGGCGTGAAATGCCGGCACGCCGAATGCGTCGCAACAGCCGGAGCCTTCGACAACTCCATTACCTGGTAGAACGCGTCGTCCGAAGCGTGCGAGACGTCTACGATCATTCCCAGTTGATTCATCCGAGCCACCACTTGCCTGCCGAAGGGACTCAGCCCGTGCCACTGGGGACCGTCGTCGAAGGACGAATCGCAGATCTGGTTGTTCTTCGAATGCGTCAGCGTGACGTACCGGACGCCGCGAGAGTAGAAGTGATCGAGATTGTTCACGTCGCCTTCGAGGGCCGAGCCGTTCTCGATGGCCACGCAGAGCGAGACCCGTTCGCCGCCGAACTGCTTCCGCACGTCTTCGGGCGAACGGGCGAGGACGAACTTGTCCGGCCACTGCCGCCCGAATCCCTCGATCAGGTCGATGGTCTGATCGGCGTAGGCTTTCGCGCCGCCTTTGACCTCATAATCCGGGGCGACATAGACGGCCATGAACAGCGCGTCGAGTCCGCCCTGCCGGGCGCGGACGTAGTCGAAATGCCCGCCCTCGATCCGGCCGGAGATGTCCTGCATCCGCTTCTGAAGCTCATACGGCGTGTCCAGGTGCGTATCGATCAACAAGATCTTGTGAGCCAGCTCGTTCGCCCGTTTGGCGAGATCCGCATCGGCATCCGCCTTCGCGTGCGACGAGCACAGGCCGACCACGACAGGCAGCGCAATCGCGATTCCCAAGGCAATTCCCCTTCCAGAATACATGATTCCTCCGCAGTCTCCGCGGCCCGGTGCAACCCGCAGCCCCCGGAGACACCATTGAGCATTCTATTCCACAGACAAGGTCAAGGCCATGGCTTCCATGGAGGACAGGTACACGCCTTTGGAGAAGTTCCCCAACAGCCGCTCGGCCGCAGCTTTGTCCGTCGGATACAATCGGCAAGCCGTTTCCTCGATGGGCTTCTGCATCTCGACGGCGTCTTGCTCCACTCGCCGCTGCTCGGTCCACAGCCGCTCCATCTTCGAGGAGGCTTCCCGGTCCATCTTGTCACGAAAACTCGAGAACGTCCAGAACGCCTCCTGCGAATTGGCCGTAAATGGCGCCTGGACCTTGCGATCGTACGCCTCGGCTGTGGGCTGTTGCGACGCGAGTCTGTAGCCGGCGGGGAAGCCCGCAACGCCGAAATGAAACGGGACATAGAACGACGTGCGAGGCGAGGCCAGGCAGACCCAGTACACGATGCCGATATCCCGCGGCAGGCCCGTCCTCAGTTGGGCGACGAAGCTGGTCTGCGTCGCGCCGCTGCACAAGGCACAGATGAAAGGAGAATCCGCGGGCATCGTGGACTCGTTCTCTTTATCGCGGCGAAGAATCTGCATGAGGTTGGCGGCATCGAGTCTATGCTTGGGCTTGACCGAGAAAGGCAGGTCCGGCCCCGCGACAAGCGGCTCCGACGCGATGGACCGCAAGCCACTCCACTGGCGGCCGATGTTGTAGGGATGGGAGGCCGCCTTCGGATTGGCGAAAGTCGCGGCGAAATCGAATGATCCCGCGGCCGGGTTGTACCAACCTCGCGACTTCGCGTACTCCACGATGTCCTTCGAAGCCAGGACGCTGCCCTCGTCTCCCAGGGACGCCTCACGAACCGTGTACGTATTGGCGACCATGGCCACTTCGCCGTCCGGCACTCGCCTGGCGAGCCAGTGCTTGCCGTTGACGACGCAGAAGAGCCAGCCTTCGTTGGGGTCCGCGATGATGTACGTCCGGCCGGAATCGATGTAGCCGAACCGTTCCACAAGCCGACCGGCAAGCAGGACACCCTCGCGAGAAGTCTTCGCCCGCAAGGCGACCAGCCGGCGCAGGTCCCAGCCGATGCCGCCGTCCGTTAATTCCGCCCGATCCTCCCGCGACGGGCAGTTGTCCGAGCAGACCGTCACGCCCCACTCGTTGACGTAGCTGTCCGAAAACTGCAGGCCCGGCATCTCCGACCAGATGCACGCCCAGGTCTGCGGGGCTTGCTCGAAAGCAGCGCCCGTCTGAAGTTTCAGTGTGGTCCCCGCCGGATACGTCTGGCGGGGCAGCTTGTGGTGATTGACGAGTTGCGGGCCCCCGTCGTCTTCGTTGTGGCCCACGAGAACGCAGCCATCGGCCGAGGCATCCTTGCCCACCACGATGGAGAAACACGCCCGGCCCGGCGCACTCAGCGTCCCAATCGCGATCGTGACGAGAATCGCTAGAGCACTCCGACTCTTTCGAGTCGAACATGGAGTCGCGACATACGTACTCATAGTATGCACATCCTTAAGACGGCTCCGACGGCCTTGCGTGAAGGCCGCCTGGAGCCGTTCTTTTTTCCTGCACGCCTTGTGCCCCGGCGGCAAGCTGTCCTTCTGTGGAGGCCACCACGACGGCGCAGACGCCGTCTCCCGTGATGTTGACGACGGTCCGGCACATGTCCAGAAAGCGATCCACGCCCAGGATGATCCCGATGCCCTGGAGCGGGACGCCTACGCTGTTCAGTACGATGGCGAGCATGACCATCCCGGCGCCGGGGATTCCGGCCGTGCCGATCGAGGCCAGCGTCGCCGTGAGCACGACCGTCACATACTGCACCGGCGTCAGATCGATCCCGTAGATCTGGGCCAGGAATGCGGTCGCGACCCCCTGCAAGAGTGCCGTGCCGTCCATGTTGATCGTCGCTCCCAGGGGCAGGGTGAAACTGCAAATGTGCGACGGAACGCCGAGGTTCTTCTCCACGCACTCCATCGAGACCGGCAACGTGGCGTTGCTCGATGACGAGCAGAACGCCACCAACTGGGCGGGTCGGAAGCCCCGGAAGAAGGTCCCCAGGCTCAGCTTCGTGAAAGCCTTCAGGGCCAGGCCGTAGACGAACAGCATGTGAATCGCCAGTCCGAGGAGCACCACGATGCAATAGCGAAGGAGCATCAGGAGAATGCCGAAGCCGAAGTCCGCGACCACCGCTGCGATCAACGCGAAGACCGCGTACGGCGCCAGTTTCATGATGACGTGCACCATCTGGACGATCGTCTCGTCCACGGCCCTGAAGAAGTCGATGACGATCTTGCCGCGGTCCGCCGGGATCAGGGTCAGGCAGATGCCCATCAACATGGCGAAGAAAATGATCTGGAGCATCTGGGCTTCCGCCAGGGCCCTGACCGGGTTTGTAGGAATGATCCCCAGAACGAGGTCCGTAATCGAAGGCTTCTCCTCCGTGGCTTCCACCGGGAGGGCCTTCTGCGCCGCCGCGTCGCCGATCAGCTTCTGCCTGGATTCCATGGAGAGGCTCGAACCCGGCCGGATCACGCTGGTCAGCGAGAGGCCGATCGTCACGGCAATAGCCGTGGTGCAGGTGTAGAAGACGAGGGTCTTGGCCCCGATCCGGCCGAGCGTGCGGATGTCCTTGAGGCTCGCGGTGCCCACCAGCAGCGACGCGAACACCAGCGGAACGACGACCATGCTGATGAGCCGGATGAACGCCGTGCCGACAGGCTTGATCCAGATGCCCACGAACCCGGAGAATCCGAGCCGATTGGCGATCAGGCCGAACAGGGCCCCTATCGCCAGGGCGATGAGAATCTTCGTGTAGAGTTGAAGCTTCGGCGGCCGCATCGGTTCTCCAATCTGGGGACTCAAGGTTCGCCCCGATCATAATGGAGCCGCCACGCGACGTCAAAGACGATTGTTCATTGGGGCTGCTTCAGCAATGAACAGGCATGAATCAGGGCGCCGTAGATCGCGTCGCGATGGACATGGTCGGTCATGGCTTCGGGATGCCACTGGACGAACAGGCCGAACGGGCCATCGACCCGTTCCATCGCCTCGGCGACTCCGTCGTCGCTGCGGGCGATCACTCGCAGGTTCTTGCCCAGGCCGTCCACGGCCTGGTGGTGATTGGATAGAACGGAGGCCTCCGTGCCGCCGAGAACCTTCGCCAGGACGCTGCCCGGCTCGATCCGGACGCGATGGTACTTGCGATGGTCCACGGCCTTGCCGATCTCCGACGGAATGTCCTGGACCATCGTCCCGCCGGCCACGACGTTGGTGAACTGCATGCCGAGACACACGCCGAGCACAGGCTTGCCGCCGGTGAGCCAGCGGGCAATGAGCTTTCGCTCGAACTCGTACCGCTCGGGCGTCAGCGGCTTGACCGTCTCGTGCGGCTGCTCCCCATAGGCCTGGGGCGGGATGTCGTCCCCGCCGATGAGGACGAGGCCGTCGAGATTCTCCAGGTACCACGCGAGGGCCTTCTCGTTGTCGATCGTCGGCAGCACGACGGGCACGCCGCCGTTATCCGTCACGGCCTGCACGTAGGCGAAAGGCACTGTCGTCTCCGCGGGCTCCTTGTCCTTGGCCGGCTCGTAGACGCTGGTGATTCCGATCAGCGGGCCGTGCGCCATCTGTGTCTGCCGACATCCGGCGGCCACGCAGAGAATATAGATGCAAGTGACTACGACGAGGGATCGTGCAGCGTGCTTCATGTTCAATCCTTATGCGAATACTCCCGAATCGATGGAACAACGAGCGCCAGCTTACCGGCCCCCAGGCAATCTGTCCACCGGGACTTGCCGGGTCTTGCTCCGTGCTCCGTCGTGGGTCTGCGTTTTCGAGTCCGTCGGTTGTCTTTCGTCCGTCGCCGTGCTACTCTGTGTCCCGACGACGGGCGTGGCCTGCCGGCGGTTGGACGTACCTGGCAAGAAAGAGAAGAGCCTCCATGAAGAAGCTGCTGCACCTGTACATCAAGACCTCACTGGTCCTGCGGATTCTCGCCGGTTTCGCGGCCGGCTCCCTCGTGGGGATCGCGTTCTGGAGTCTGTCCCAGGCGACCGGCGACGGGACGCCGGGCTCGACGCTGGCCGAACGCATGATCCCCTACATCATGCCTTTCGGGCAAGTCTTCGTGCAGATGCTCAAGATGGTCGTCGTGCCGATCATCTTCTTCTCCCTGGTCGTCGGAGCCTCCAGCCTGCCGATCCGACGGTTCGGGCACATCGGCGTGCGGGTCATCGCCTGGTATCTCGTGACCTCGCTGTTCGCGGCGATCCTGGGCACGGGCCTGGCGCTGGCGGTCAATCCGGGGTCCGGCACCGATCTGAGCGCCTGGCAGAGGCTCGCTCAACTCAAGCAGGCCGAGGCGGGCAGCGCTGCCGGGAGCGTTCCCACGCAAGGCACGCTCTCGCAGATCCTCCTGAACCTGTTCCGCAACCCGTTCGAAGCCCTGGCGGCGGGCAATTTCCTGCCCATCATCGTGTTCGCGATCCTCTTCGGACTGGCGATTCGCATGCTGATCGAGTCCGGCGACCCCGAGCGGGCCAAACGCCTCGCCCTGCTCGGCGATCTGCTCGAAGCCGCCCAGGAAACCATGTTCAAGATCGTGGACTGGATCCTCGAGTACTCGCCCATCGGCGTGTTCGCGTTGACCGTCGTCAACTTCGGCCTCTACGGTCCGTCGATCGTCGGACCCTACGTCAGCGTGACGCTCGGCGTCGTCATGGGAATCCTCGCCATGATCTTCCTGGTGTATTCGGCCCTGCTCTGGGTGGTCACTCGCCGCAACCCTCTGGAGACGCTCAAGCAGATCCGCGAGCCCATGATCATGGCCTTCATCACCCGCAGCAGCGCGGCGACGCTGCCGGTCTCGATCAAGACGGCCGAAGGCAGACTCCGCGTCCATAACGAGCTGGCGAGCTTCTCACTGCCTCTGGGCGCGACGATCAATATGGACGGCGTCTGCGTCCATCTGCCCATGTTCGCGATCCTGGCGGCCAACATGTTCGGGATCGAGCTGACGCTCGGCTCGCTGATCGTGCTGGTCATCACGACCGTGCTGGCCTCCATCGGCGCCGGCGGCGTCCCCGGCGGCAGCCTCATGCTCCTGTTCATCATTCTGGAGAACCTGGGCCTGACCGCCGATCAGGTGGCCCAGGTCGTGGCGTTGGCCCTGGGCATCAACCCGATCCTGGATATGTTCGAGACGATGAACAACGTCACGGGAGACCTCGTCTGCACTTACGCCGTGGCAGCCAATCAGGGTCTCCTCGACGCCGCTCCGGCCCGGGCCGCACACGCGACGACCGGGACAGGAACCGAATCGTAACGATCACGGCTCCAGGTTGACTCTGCCCAGTTCCCAATCGAAGACAAGCGTCTTGTCGCCGAGGAAGAACGTCGAAATGTCGCCGTCGGTCTGCATCGCGACCTCCGGCGGAGTCTTCTGCATACCGGACCACGACAGAGCGACCGCGTTTCGCCACTGGCGAGCGGCACGCGAGTAGCACAGCACGATTGGCGCGGTCCCGGACGCCGCCCGTTCCGTTCGAATCGTCACGCCGTCCGGCGTCAGCAGCTCCATCGAAAGCACCGTTCGCTCCCCGACGATCACGCTCCCATTGCCGACCGTCTCACATGTCGTACCGGCCGGATGAAATCGCAGCTCCAGATTCCTCGGGGAATCACAGGCAATGTCGTCGAGCACGAGCAGCACGTCGGGCTTGACGAAGAGCAGACGCCGCACGAATCGCTTGAGACCGAGGCTGCCGGGATACGCCGGAGCGACGTCGCCCGCGATGTGATCGTACTGCGGCTCGCTTGTCGCGGTCACGATCCGCGGGCGGGCCCGCGCACCGAGGCAGTCCTTTGAAATGAAGTCATCGCCTCCTTCGCCAAGCTGGCCCTGGCCGTCGATCAGGAGCGTGTTGTGCCGGCTCGTCCACTTGGGCCCGACGCCGTCGTCCTGGATCAGCCATTCGCCGTTCGCGAAAACGACGAAATGCCCGGCATCGGGGTGGGAGTGGTGGCCGCCGGGATCGTAGGAGAACTCCGTGATGGCCTTTTGACCGATGAACGGCCCGCACTTGAAGACGACCAGGCTCTCGTCCCCCGACCAGTCGGCGCGGGCCGAGACGATGCCCAGATTCTCGAACTCGTGCAGCGTCGCCAGCGTCTGAGGCGACTGCCGCGGCACCGAGGGATCGTACCAGATCAGGTTGAGCCATTGAGCGTTCGACGACTCGACGTTCGCGTCGTCGATCTCGTCGGCCAGCCACTGGGCCAGGCCGTCGTTGTACACGGCCGCCAGATGCCGCAGGATATGGTCCGGGCCGTACCAGTGATGTCGCGGGCTGTCGGCCAGGTCCACCACGCTGTCGTATCGACTCCAACTCTGACGAGGCAGGGTCATGTACAGCGAATACCCGGCGGCCTCCGACCACCATGGCGCATCATAGAAGTCCAGATGCAGAATGTCCCTGGCGAGATACATGAGCTTGAGCAGATGCTCGGCCCCATACTCCCAATAGCCGACACCCTCGTGGCTGGCGCCGTCGGAGCCGAGGGCATCCGAGACCGTCCCGAGCTTTTGGATCGCCATGCCAATCCACAGAGAAGCGTCGTCGACTTCGTCGAATATCGCCAGGCCGGCGGCTCCCAGGCCGCTGATGTTCACATAGAGATGATTCTGCAAATATAGGTCATGCCACCACAACTGCTCTTTGGCCGCACCATGGAACATGGCCGTGCCGTGGGAGATCAGGGCATCGCGAATGCGGTCCCGCGTGGGCGCGTCGAGGTCGTGATAGCACCAGTCGTACACCATGGCCAGGCCGAAAAGCTGATGGCCGGTCGCCAGGTCCGAGCTGTCTCTCGTGTCGACGCCCCACTCGGGATAGTCGCACGAAGCCAGGGCCCAGCGTTCGGCGGCATCGAGATACCGCGTCTGGCCGGTCAGACGATACGCCAAGGCCAGGTACGGCATAGCGTCGCCGACGGGCCGCTGCCAGAGCTGCCCGAGATCGGCCGAAGAAGCCTTGTACTGCGGAGGATTCGTCGAAACCAGCCTGTCGGCCTCGTTGCGAATCTCCGACCAGAGTCCCGCGTGGGTGGTCTGAATGCTTTGGCGCAGTTGTTCGACGCGTTGATCGGTCAGGAACAGCCGGGGGTGGATGCCCCGCACGTTCGCCAGGCTTTCGACCAAGTCCGGCATGGCGAACTGCTGGTAGATCTCGGACTCGGAGACCGCGACGAGACTCACGTCGTCCACGAAGGCGCGGATCTCCGTGGAGCGTGCGGTCCCCTTCTCCAGGGCCACAACGCCCGCGACGGCGCCGGCGGGCGTCTCGAACAGGCAGGACAACTCCTGCCAGAGGCCGGTCTTCGCATCGTTGTACTTGCCGGTGACGACCTGGCCCAGGCTGCCGCCCCCGGACCCGATGAACTCGCATTTGAAATAGGGCGTCGGCGTGTCTTGCCCGAGCAGGTCCACGCGAACCCAGCCGGCGAGGCGATACCATCGCGTCTCCTCCATGGGGACCCGGCTGGAGAGGGCGTAGTTGTAGCCGTCGGCCGCGACGCCGGACTCTTCAAGGCAGGCTTCGCTCGCGGGGGTCGCCCCCAGGGCGGCGACTCGTAGGACGTCGACCGTGGCGATGCGGGGATGCCAGGCGGACACGTCCCTTTCGAAGTCCCAAACCACCCCCCGGGCGGCGAAGGCAGGCAAGATAATCCCCAGGACCACGACCAGCCACAGTTCCTTCCTCATGGGGGACCCGTCCTTCCATGATGCCCCTACTCAGGTCCCCTCCGGAGAGCCCGCGCACGCGCGCAGATAGAGAGCCAGCGGCTGACCCCCCAAATCTTCTTACTCTGCGGAATCGCGAATTCCTTCGCGTCGGTGTGCCTTTGATCGATCGGCGCGGCACACACTTCCAAAATATATCGTAGCAGATGGGACCGACCGATGCAAGGGGTCGCGTCACAGGATGTCGCGAGGTGCATGACCGCTTCTGCACGCCCCGGCGGGCCCGTGGCCCTGATGGGTTTTGACGAACAAGACCGGTAATCCGGCTGAGCAGCGGGTCGTTGTAGGGTGGGGCTTGCCCCACCGTTGCCTCTTTGCGGTGGGGCAAGCCCCACCCTACATGTTGCCGAACTTGCTCGTCAAAGCTGATTAGACCTATCGCGTCTGTCAGCCTCCCCTTCGCAGGCGTCCGGATACACAATGGCGTCACAATCTCAGCGGCGGCAAAGAGAGCACGCCCGAAACGGTCGTGCGAATGACATTTTGCGCTTTGGGCCAATAGCATGAACCCGAAAGAGGCCGGGGACCTCAATCGGCGTGCAAGGCGGTGCGCAGCATCGTTCCCATGCTGCTGGCCCAATGCGATAAATGCCCGCCGGGAACCGGCGGATTCCGGATATGTCCGTTCCTTCCTCAACTCCGCGGGGCTACAGACCTCGGGGGCAAGCAGGAACGGGCATGCATCCCATGTCGCGTCGACTCGCTAAAATGTGTTGAATCTCCGCCCGAAAACAGGTACGATTTTAAGGATTGGAGTCATTTTATGGCTGAGCCAGCCCAGACGAGCAGCAGCCCGGACAGCAACGTCGCCAAGGCGGTGGCGGAGTACGTCAACCGACTCAGCGACGAGCACAAGATGCTCGTCGCCCTCAAGTCGCAGTTGTACGGCGGTTCGTGGGAGCCCATGCTCGACGATCTGCGCAATCGCCTGGCCGGCAAGCCGTATATTTTCAAGCTGGTCCACCGGATCCAGGACGACGTCGAACGCATCGAGGAGATGCGGAAGTTCGAGGCCGAGCACAAGGTGGATCTCGCGGATTATGTGGATCTGCCCTGACGGGGCTGCCCGGCGACGTCCGGGAGGGCGGTGAACGGGAGTGGGTGACCATTCCGAGCCTCGATCGAGGGCTGGAGGAGCGTTTCTTGCTTTTGGACTTTTGCGAGGACTGGTGTATGCGAATCATTCTGCGCCGAAAAGCTGTAATCGTGCTGGCTTTGATTCTCCTCGGGAGCGGGTGGACTTCGCCCGCTGCGAACGCCGCGGCGAAGAAGGCCGCCCCGGCGGTCGTCGTGACGAACTCCGATTGGCTCGTGAGTCCGGGGTTGCTCGACCACGCGCATCTCAAGACGGTCTGGCAGATGACCCTGCCCATGAAGCCCGGCGAGGGCTTCGACACCATCGCCTTGTTGGGCGACCGCCTGTACGTCCGTTCCAGCCGCAACTACCTGTGGTCCCTGGACGCCGCCAAGGGAGACATCGTCTTCAGCCGCTCGGCAGCGCCCGAAAGCGTCCCGGTGATGGGACTGGTCGACCATGGGGACAGCCTTTTCTCGGTGGTCGGAAACAAACTCGCGGAGTACAGCGTGGCCAGCGGCGCCGAGCAGCGTCTGGCCGATCTGGGGCTCAGCATCGTGGTGCCGCCGGTCTGCAATAGCCAGTTCTTCTACGTGGCGGCGGCCGACCATCGGCTCCACGCCCTTCGCGTCAACGACCTGGTGCGGATGTTCAAGGTCGCTCCGCAGGACGATTCTCTGATCACCACCGTGCTCGCCGACGAGGGGATGGCGGTCTTCGGGACCAGCGAAGGCGACGTGATCGCAGTCGCGGCCGACGCCCCGAAGAAACTCTGGGAGTTCAAGGCCCCGGAGGCGGTGGCCGGATCGATCCTCCGCGACGGCGACTCGATCTACTTCGCCTGCAGGGACACGAACGTCTATCGGCTCGACATGACGGGGACCACCGACATTCAATTGGCCTGGAAATTTCAGACAGAGGCCGTGCTGGACCGTTCGCCCCGCATCACAAATGGCTACGTGTATCAGTACGCTCCGGACCGGGGTCTGACCGCGATCGAGAAAAAGACCGGCCAGGCTGCCTGGTCTGTGCCCGAGGGTCTGGACCTGCTGGCCGAGGCCAACGGCAAAGCTTACGTCATCACCACGATCCGCACGCTAACCGTCATGGACAACGCCACGGGCAAGCGGCTATACTCGGTGAACTGTGCGCCGGTGACCGGCCACGCGTCGAATACCAAGGGCAACAGAATCTACGTGCTGGACGAGATCGGCCGCGTTGCGTGTCTCGAGCCGGGCCGCTGATAGCAAAGAAATAAGGAGGTGGAACCTGGAAAAGGGGAGATGTGGTTTTTCATTCCCAAAGTAGGCCTAATCCTTCTGTTCCAGGTTCCACCGGAGAATTCTGACAGGACAGGGAGAACAAAGAGATGGATATCACGATCAAGACGGCGCTCATCAGCGTCTCGGATAAGACGGGAGTGGTCGATTTCGCCAAGGCTCTGGCCCAGATGGGCGTCAAGATCATCAGCACCGGGGGCACCGCCAGAAGCCTCTCGGAAGCAGGAGTAAAGGTTGTCGCCATCGACTCGGTCACGGGTTTCCCCGAGATGATGGACGGCCGGGTCAAAACCCTGCATCCGAAGATCCACGGCGGCCTGCTGGCCCTGCGGGACAAGGCCGAACACGTGCAGGCGATGCAGAAGCACGGCATCGAGCCGATCGACCTGGTCTGCGTGAATCTCTATCCCTTCGAACAGACCGTGGCCAAGCCCGGCTGCACCCTCGAAGAGGCCATCGAGAACATCGATATCGGCGGCCCCAGCATGATCCGGTCTGCGTCCAAGAATCACAAATTCGTGACGGTGGTCACCAGCCCGGACCAGTACGCGCGAGTTATCGAGCAGTTGCGGAACAACAACGGCGCCGTCGGCAGCAAGCTGCGAGAGGATCTGGCCCGGGCCGCGTTCGCGTTGACCGCCGGCTATGATGCCGCAATCGCGAAGTACCTCAACGCCCAGGCAGGCGTCGAGTTCCCCGACCGGCTCTCCATCGCCATGACGAAGGAAGCCTCGCTCCGTTACGGCGAGAACCCCCACCAGACCGCGGCCCTGTACAAGATGCCGCGAACCGGCGAGCCCTCGGTCAGCGCAGGCAAGCTCATGACCGGCGACACCGAAATCAGCTTCAACAACCTCCTCGATGCCAACGCGGCGTTCGAGCTGGCCAAGGAGTTCGACGAGCCCGCCGCGGTGGTCGTCAAGCACCTCAATCCCTGTGGCTGCGCCATCGACGACGACATCAACATCGCCTACCGCAAGGCCTACGAAGGCGACGTCGTCAGCGCGTTCGGCGGAATCATCGCGACCAACCGGCCGGTGGACGTGGAGCTGGCCCGGACCATCATGGAATCCTACGGCCGCTTCGGCAAAGCCCTCGGCGCCAGCGGCTTCTTCGCCGAGGTGATCGTGGCGCCCCGCTTCAACGAGGACGCCATCGAGATCATCAGGACCCTCAAGGTCTGGGGCAGCCGGGTGCGCCTGATCGAGACCGGCCCCATCGATCGTTCGAAGATCGACACCAGTGAATTCGACGTCCGCACCATCGTGGGCGGCCTGCTCCTGCAGAAACGCGATCTGGTCGGCTGGGAGCCCAACGTGCTGACCTTCCCGACGAAGCTCCGCCCCACGCCGGAGCAGCTCGAAGATTTGCGGATCGCCTGGCTGGTCGCCAAGCACGCCAAGAGCAACACGATCGTGCTGTCCAAGAACAAGCGCATCCTGGGCATCGGCGTCGGCCAGATGAACCGCGTCGAGTCCGGCCTGATCGCGATGAAGCACGCCGGCAGCGAAGCCAAGGGCGCCGCCATGGCGTCCGACGCCTACTTCCCCTTCCCGGACAACGTGGACAACGCCGCCGGGAACGGCATCGCGTGCATCGTCCAGCCGGGCGGCTCGAAGAAGGACGACGAAGTGATCGCCGCCGCGGACAAGCACGGCATCGCGATGGTCTTCACGGGCAAGCGCCACTTCCGGCATTGATCGACGCCCCTCGGCAAAAGCCCCGGTCCGGCTGCGGAGATTCTCTATTCACTCCGGCCTCCTGCATCTGTATCACAAGACAAGATCCTAGTCAGATGCAAGGAGGTGTCGATCATGGCGCAGCAACGCACGACCTCGGAGATCAACGGCATCGATCTGGAGGTTCTCCAGAACACGACCAACGCGATCGAGCAGGACCCTTCACTCGGCAAATGCAGGTTCCGGGCGACCAACAAGTGGATCGGCGGCGCTCACAACCGCAGTCGGATCGATGATTTCTACGCCGCGGGCGAGGAGCGGAATCACCAACAGCCGTTCGAGCTCGATGCGGACGAGCCGCCCATGCTGGCGGGCGACGACCAGGCCCCCAATCCCGTCGAGCACCTGCTCCACGCGCTGGCCAGTTGCGTGACGACCAGCATGGTGGCCCATGCCGCGGTGCGGGGCATCCACATCGAGGAGCTCGAATCGCAAGTCGAGGGCGATATCGACCTGCGCGGCTTTCTGGGCCTGGCCAACGACGTTCCGAAAGGCTACACCAACATCCGCGTCAAGTTCCGAGCCAAGGGCGACCCGGAGAACATCGCCAAACTCCGGCGCCTGGCCGAGTTCTCGCCGGTGTACAACACGCTCACGCAGGGCGTCGGCGTGGACATCGAGGTCGAGCCGATGGAATGACGCCATATAAGTCCCATCCGTCGTATGAGTCCTATTCTTTCTCTTCCCGCAAAGGAGTTCGATCATGGCCAGAACGTCAGCCGATACGACATTGGATTCCGAAGTCGCCCTCGACGACAACGCGATCTCGCAGCTCGACGCGTCCTTGCGGGGCGAGTTGATCCGCCCGGAAGATGAAGACTACGACTTCGCCCGCCAGGTCTATAACGCGATGATCGACAAGCACCCGCGTCTGATCGCCCGCTGCATCGACGTCGCCGATGTGATCACGTGCGTGAACTTCGCGAGAGACAACGGCCTGCTCCTGGCCGTCCGCGGCGGAGGCCACAGCGGCGGGGGCTTCGGCACCTGCGACAACGGCTTGGTCCTGGATCTGGGTCTGATGAAAGGGGTCCGCGTGGACCCGGAGTCCCGCACGGTGCGTGCCGAGGGCGGATGCAGGCAGGGCGAGGTGGGACATGCCGCCTCCGCATTCGGCCTGGCGATCCCCGTCGGGGTCGTTGGGACGACCGGCATCGCCGGCCTGACATTGGGCGGCGGACACGGATACCTCGCCCGCAAGTACGGCTTGGCCATCGACAGCCTGCTCGAAGCGGATGTAGTGACCGCCGATGGGCGTCTCGTCGTCGCCTCAGCCGACAGGAATGAGGATCTCTTCTGGGCGATCCGGGGCGGCGGCGGCAACTTCGGCGTCGTGACCAGCTTCCTGTTCCAGGCCCATCCCGTCAGCACCGTCACGGCCGGGCCCATGTTCTGGGAACTCGACCAGATGGCTGAGATGATGCAGTGGTTTCGCGAGTTCACGCCGCCGACGGAGGATCTGTACGGCTTCTTCGCGTTGATGATGATTCCGCCGGTGCCGCTGTTTCCAACAGAGCTCCACGGCCGGACGGTTTGCGGCGTCGTCTGGTGCCATCTGGGGACGCCTGAACAGGCGATCGAGGACCTGGACGCCGTGAGACGCGAGCACCCCCCGCTCTTTGAGATGGTCGGCTCCATGCCCTTCATGACCCTGCAGAGCCTGTTCGATGCGCTGCTGCCGCCCGGGCTCCAATGGTACTGGAGGGGCGACTTTTTCAAAGAACTGAGCGATGACGCAATCCAGGAGCACATCCAGTACGGCTCCCGGCTGCCGAGCCTGTTGTCCATCATGCACCTGTACCCGATCGACGGGCAGGTCAGCCGGATTCCCAAAGACGACACGGCGTTCAGCTATCGCGATGTGAAGTGGTCCATGGTCATCGCCGGCGTCGCCCCGGACCCCGCCGGCAATGAGAAGATCACCCGTTGGACGAAGGACTATTGGAACGCCCTGCACCCGTACAGCGCCGGCGGCGCCTACATCAACTTCATGATGGACGAGGGCTCCGAACGCGTGCGGGCGACGTATCGAGGCAACTACGATCGCCTGGCCGCTATCAAGGCGAAGTACGATCCGGAGAATCTGTTCCGGGTCAACCAGAACATCAAACCCGCGGAATGATGTGCGATCAGCGTCTGCAAGTTCTGGACGTTCAGACGGCGGAGTCGGGACGGACTCGCGTTGCTTTGACGACTGTCGGCTGGGAAAGAGTCTGGGCGACCACGCAGTACCGCTCGACCACTTCGACCATCTTGTCGAGCTTCTCAGGCGGGGCGTCGGCGTCGATCTCGAACCGCAGGCGGATCTCGCGGAAGCCGACGGGCACGTCCTTCGACATGCCCAGCGTACCCCGCACGTCGACGTCCCCTTCCGCGACGATGCGGGCTTGGCGCAGTTCGACGCCCCAGGCGGCGGCGACGGATTGGAGCGTCACGCCGGAGCAGGCG
This sequence comes from Phycisphaerales bacterium, assembly GCA_039679525.1. GTDB lineage: Bacteria > Planctomycetota > Phycisphaerae > Sedimentisphaerales > Anaerobacaceae > PLanc-01. Next base: position 15,725 of record JBDKUU010000637.1, read on the forward strand.
ATCAGAGACTCCAGCAGCATTTCTTCGGCGCATGCCAACGCGCCGTCGCCTCCTGTCGCGGCAGTCGGCCCCGCCTCGATCGGCCCGCGACGACTCTCGACAGTGAACGCCAGCCCCGTCGAGGCCCGGCCCGTCACACGAGTCGTCGCGAGAGCGGCCTGGGGATCCTGCCTGTACTTCTCTTTCACAGACGCCTGCATCGCTCGAAATTGCTCTTTGTTCATGTCGCCCTCCCATTTGTCGTTGGCGGACCGCGGTATTCGATGTATATGAATGGCATGCCGACGCGGTTCACGTGCAACGAAATTCTCGACAGACTTCGGTCGCTGGCCGACCCGAAGGGCGCAGAAGGCGCGGCCCGCTACGGCATCAACGCTCCGAACGTGTGGGGGGTCTCCGCGCCGAAGCTCCGTGCGCTGGCCAAGGAAGTTGGCAGAAATCACGACCTGGCTGAAGAGCTCTGGCAGACCGGCGTTCACGACGCCCGCATTCTCGCGACGCTCGTCGACGACCCGGCCCAGGTCACCGTGGAACAGATGGAGCGATGGGTCCTGGATTTCAACTCGTGGGCTGTGTGCGACGCCGCGTGCTGCTGTCTCTTCGACAAGACGCCTCACGCCTGGGGCAAGGCCGCCCAGTGGATCGAGCGGGACGAGGAATACGTCAAGCGGGCGGGCTTCGTGCTGATGGCCGCCCTGGCCGTCCACAACAAGAAGGCCCCGAACGAACCGTTCGAGACCTTTCTATCGTTGATCGAGACGCACGCGACAGACGATCGCAACTTCGTCAAGAAAGCTGTCAACTGGGCCCTGCGTCAGATCGGCAAACGCAACCAGCACTTGAACCCGCTCGCCATCGAAGCCGGCGAGCGCATCCGGCGGATCGATTCGAAGGCCGCCCGCTGGATCGCGTCCGACGCCCTGCGGGAACTGACTTCCAGCAAGGTGCGTCAGCGGCTCAAGACGTAGGGACGACGGCGCAGATCGCCTTGCGATCACTCCTCGTTGGCGGGCTTACGCGTCTGCTCCTTGAGCGTGTGGACCAGGCTGCCGAAGGAGCCGAGCTTTGAGGCCCCTTCGATGGCCTTGACCGCCACGTCCTGGATCTTCTGATACGCCGCCTCCTGCTGCTGGGAGAGCCTGCCAAGCTGGTCGGACTGCTCCTTGACCGTCTTTTCGAGCGATTGGATGCGGGCGGTCAGGACGTTCTTCTGGCCTTCAAAGTCCTTGTGCAGAAGGTCCTGCTGGTACTTGGCCTCGCGCTGAATCCGCTCCGTGGTCTCCTTGACGGCGGCGGCCACCGCGGCGTCGAGCCGCTTGGGGAACTCCTGGACCTGACTCTGCAACGACGCGAACTCCTTCTCCCGCTCGGCGATCCGTTTCTCGCGTTCCTGGAGGTCCCGCTCGGTCTGCTCCCGCAGGGCCTTCATGTCCTTCTCGATCTGGGCCTTCTGCGCGAGCATCTTGGCCTTCTCGTCCTCGAACTTGTCCCGGGCCAACTGCTGCTCTCGTTCGAAGGCGTACTTATATTCCTCCTGCTGGCGCTGGCGGCGCTTGGCCTCGATGGCGTCCTGCTCCTTGGCCTGGGCGTCGCGCTCGGCCTTCTCGGACTTCCACTGCTCGCGGATCGACTCGATCTCCCCGGTCAGCCGCTCTTTTTCCGCGGCCATCTCCCGTTCGAACTCTTCCTTCTCGGCGTGCTGGGCCTCGATCAACGCGGCCAGCGTCCCGGCGGCCTTGTCGATCCCGAAGACCTCCGCCAGCTCTTTCTCCTTGATGTCGATGGCCTGCTGGACCTGGTTGCACTTGTCCACCTCCGCCGCGAGCTTGTCGCCGAGGTCCGCCAGGGTCCGGGCCATCTCCTGTTTGAGCTGGCCGATCTTCTGGAGCACGCCGCCGGCGGTCATCGCCTGCACGGCCGTGAGAATCTCGGCCTCCTTGCGCTCCTGGACCTTCTGCTCGGGTTTCAACTGCGTCTTGTCCCGCTCCTGCACGTGCTGCCGCATCTCATTGTAGGCGTCGAGCAGCTCCTGCTTGGTGCTCTTGAGACTGGGTTCGACGGAATCGACTTTCTTCTGGACGGCCATGTCACTTCTCCTCGGCAACTCCGAACAACGAATGTGTCCCGCTTCGCCACCGGCGGGACAAGGAGATTGTACCGTACGCCGGTCCGAGTTCAACGCCTTTCTGACGAAGCGGGAGGATACGGGTGCATCACCGTTCTCGCAGTTCTATCGGCACTCGAATGTCCCGTCGAATTCGAGCAGTGCGTTTATCACTTTCAGGATACCAGCGGAGAGAGCACAACAATCATGAGACGCATAATGCACGGGTGAAACCCTCCCGTGAGAGGGTGCGCAGCACCCCTACTGCTGGTGGCTCCAATGCGATAAACTTCCGCCGTGCAGCGGCGAGTTCCGAATCGGTCCGTTCCTTCCTCAACCCCGCAATCCGCTGCGGCCACCCCCATCGCAGAAATGTTCTTGCACACAGAGGGTCGGGGCGGATCGTCGGGAGGATCCGCTCAATCGCCGATGACCGAGACCGACGGCACCGAAAGCATGCGTGCCCTCTGGCCGGCTTTGTTGAGCAGGGTCTCGGCTTCCGTGAGATTCTGCTTGGCGACATCCAGTTTGAGCTTCACTCGCTCATACTCTGCGGATCGGCCCAGTGAGCTACGCGCTTCGTCGAGCTGGCTCAGGAGCTGCTCCCCTTTCGCCTGGTTCCGATCCCTCTCCAGGGTCAGAGTGGTCAGCTCCGCGGTCAACTGGCCCAGGCCGGCGGCGATGCCGGTCTTGCTCAGCTCTTCCTGCCGACGAGCCAGATCGATTCGAGCCGTCGCCAGTTTGTCCTCCACCCCGGCCAGCTCCCCGGAGGGCACGACGCCCGCGTCGATCTTCTGCTGCGTGTTCTTCAACTCGACCATGCGTCGCTCGATGACCTGCTTCAGTTCGTTGGCGATCACGTCGTTGGCGACGGTCTTCTCAACCTGGGCCTGGATCTCGCTGATCTGTTTCACGACGCCCTCGCGATACGCCTCCTGCGAGGCCTTCTCCAGTTGAAGGCCCTGCAACTGGGCCGTGATGTCGGCGATGTTGCTCCGAAGGGCCTCGGACGACAAATCCCGGTCCGAGAGCTCCGTGAGTTTCTGCTGAGCCATCTTCAGCATCTCGTCCGCGTACGAGACTTCCCGATCGCTCAGTCGGATCTGGTCGTCCATTCTGCTTCTCTCGTTCTGATAGATCCTCTCAAGGGCATTGCGGAAGTTGTCCACCAAGGCATCCATCAGTTCATCCGCTGCGGGTTTTGCCCCCTGTGCGAGATCAAGATCGATCGCCAGGATGATGCTCCGCTCCTTCGGAGGTCCCTCTATCTCCGTCACTTCCAGGACCTTCGTCCGGATGCGCGTCTTCCCCGCCTCGGGCGCCGGGCCAAGCGTCCTCTCAATCGCGTTGCCTCGCACGTCGGAGCCTTGGATCAAATATGGGATCGTGCTGTCGCTGAGGGAAATGACGCTTGTTTCCGTGACGATCTTGAGAAGACAGTTTGCCGTCCGGCTCGCGGAGATCGACTTGGCGTTTTCCGGGGGGGTCGCGCCTTCTTGAGCGGCTGCCGGAACAGCCAGTGCCCGCACAGTCAGAATCAATGCGACGATTGTTGGTTTCATGTTCTTCATATGAATTCTCCTTATGAGCCTATCTGCCCGAATTTGTGTTTGTCGATCTCCGTCAGTCGCTCCCTGGCGACCGCGGCCCAACGGTTTGTCGGGAACAGTTGAATGATCTCCTTGTAGGCCGCCACGGCCGATTCCGTCTGGTTCAATTCCTTGTAGAGCCGATCCGCCTGGTAGATGAGCGAAAAAACGGTTTTGTCC
>JBDKUU010000638.1:0-2611 GCA_039679525.1 Phycisphaerales bacterium
TCCGTCCCCTTGCGGCGGACCCCGCCATTTCGCAACAGATTCCCAAGGTGCTCCGTGACATCGAAAGCCGCAAACAGGGAAAAAAGAACTAGTATCTGAAATCACACCAGACGCCTCCCTTGGCCGCAGCGGAATGCAGTCGCCGGCGGTCTTGGGAACGGCTTAATGAGGAGGCTGAGGTTATGGCACGATCACACAACACGCTGACGCGTCGCGAGATGCTGCGGCGATCGGCTGCGGCCGCCGCCGCGGTTGCCGCCCCCCTCGTGGTTCGGGGCACGGTGATGGGAATGGACGGTCTGACACCGCCCAGCGAGCGGATCACCGTCGGTTCAATCGGCGTGGGCATGATGGGTCGGGGGCATTTTCGCATCTTCACCGGATACACGGACGTGCAACTTGTCGCGCTCTGCGATGTCGATTCCAGGCGGCGGGACCATTCGACCCAGGTGCTCGAAGAGGCCTACGGGGCAAGGCAGCCGAGCGGCCAGTTCAAAGGCTTCAAGGCCTACAACGACTTCCGCGAACTGCTCGACCGCGACGACATCGACGCGGTGATCGTCGTCACCGGCGAGCGCTGGCACCCCGAGATCTGTGTTCGAGCGGCCAAGGCCGGCAAGGACATCTACTGCGAGAAGCCGATCTCGCTGACGATCCGGCAGGCGCGGACGATGGCCGAGACGGTGCGGCGGCACAATTGCGTGTTCCAGACCGGTTTGCAGCAGCGGAATTCGCCCGAATATCTCAAGGCCTTCGAGATGGTTCACGCCGGCCGGATCGGCCAGGTGAAGCTGGCCTATGTGTCGGCCAGCGGAGTGAGCGACTATTTGAACCTGCCCGCCGAACCGCTTCCCAAAGGGATCGACTGGGACATGTGGCTCGGCCCCTGCCCCGTCTATCCCTACAACTACCGTTACCATCACGCGGGCGAGCCGAAAATCGTGGTTCCCTGGAGCTGCAACCGGGCCTTCGGAGCAGGCGGCTTCACCTCCGGGCTGGTTCATAATCTCGACTCCGCCCACGCCGGGCTGCGCAAGGACGGCACGGGCCCGGTCGAGATCACGCCCGCCGGAATCAACGGCAGCCCGTCGCTCACGTTCACCTATGCCGACGGGACGCGGATCGTCTGCGCGACGCGGCTGGAGCCTGGCAAACACCCCATACCGGAAGGCTGGGACCCGAAGACGCCGATCGCGAATTTCGGCGTGCTCTTCGTGGGCGAGACGGGCTGGGTCCACGTGGAGCGGTTCGGCGTATTGAACTGCTATCCGGCCAACCTCCTGGAAGGCGAGGTTTCCAAGGCCCATTCCGTCGAGGGCAACCACCGCGACTGGCTCGACTGCATCCGTACGCGGCGCCGCCCGCGTGCCGACGTGGAGATCGGGGCCTGCTCGACGATCCTTTCCCACTTGGGCTGCATCGCCTTGTGGACCGGCCGGGCCTTGAAATGGGATCCGGTCAAAGAGGAGTTTCTCGATGACCACGAGGCGAACTCGATGCGGGCCCGAGCGGCGCGGGAGCCGTGGAGCGTGTGACGGGGACTGTACAGAGAGACTTAGATGATTGGGGAGTCGCCCAATGAGAACCTTCGTTTGCGCTTTTCTGGTCATCACGGGCTTCACCACGGCTGCTGCGGCAGCCGCCCAAGGGCCTTACCGAGAGCTGTCCGATGAGGAGAAAGCAAAGGTGGATGCGGTGCTGCCCGGAAAAGCGCCCGCGGCGGCCGCGAAGCCTCGCAAGCTGCTGATCTACGACGGCAACGTGGGCTACGGTGGGCACGGCTCGATTCCGTTTGCCAACTATGCCTTCACGCGGATGGGCGAGAAAACGGGAACGTTCACCACGGTGGTCTCCCGGGACCCGGCTGTTTTCGACAAAAAGAATCTCCAGCAGTTCGACGCCGTCTGCCTCAACAACACGGTTGGCAACCTGTTCACCGATCCCGTGCTGCGGCAGAACCTGCTCGAGTTCGTGCTCGGCGGCGGCGGGCTGCTGGGCATCCACGGAACGACCGTCGCCTTCACCGACTTCCAGCAGGGGGCCAAGGAGACCTGGCCCGAGTTCGGGCGGATGATTGGGGGCCGCGGCGCCGCCCACCTGGCCCAGGACGAACGCGTCGTCATCAAGCTCGATTCGCCAGACCATCCGCTCAACCGGCCCTTCGGCGGGAAAGGGTTCGAGCACGTCAGCGAATTCTTCCGTGTCCGCGATCCTTATTCCCGCGATCGCCTCCACGTGCTCTTCAGCATCGACACGGCCCGGACGACCCTGCCGCCCAAGGGCACGCGGCCCGGCGTGGAGCGCGCCGACGATGACTACGCCCTGGCGTGGACGCACAACTACGGCCGCGGCCGCGTCGTCTACTGCACGATCGGCCACAGCCCGAACGATTTCTTGAACCCCAAGATCCTCGAGTTCTATCTCGGCGCAATCCAGTTCATCATGGGCGACATCGACGGCCCGACAACGCCCAGCAACCGCTGACTCCGGCCGGGAAGAGATCGGCCGTCAGCGGTCACCTATCAGCAGTCAGGTTACAGGTTACAGGTCCCATCTTGTTGCAAAGCGGGAGCTTGGGAACAAGCTGGGAGCGCCCGGGTGATTCTTCAGG
>JBDKUU010000639.1:0-3041 GCA_039679525.1 Phycisphaerales bacterium
TGCCTACTATGCCTATCCGAAGTTCGGCCAGTACACGGCCGTGCTGCGGGTGACGGACAACAACGTGCCGGCCAAGACCGACATCGCCAGCATGACGATCGACGTGAAGGACGGGAACCTCGCGCCCGTGGCCAATGCCAACGGCCCGTATTGGATCAATATCGGCGAAGGGGTGATTCTCGACGGCCGGGGATCCACCAACCCGGACAAGCCCGCCTGGGGCGACCAGATCGTCAAGTACGCCTGGGACCTGAACCGCGACGGCGTCGATGATGCCTTCGGCGCCGAGGTCGCGGTGACCTGGAACCAACTGATCGCCTTGGGGCTCGGCGCGGCCGGCGCCTACACGGTCGAACTGGAAGTCACCGACACGCTCGGCGCCAAGGGGCTCGGCACGGCCCAGTTGCGCGTATTTGAAAACATGCCCACGGCCGTCGCCACGGCGACGCCCAACCCGACCGCGCCCGGGCAGGCGATCGCTTTCAACGCCAGCGCCTCGTCGCACGACCGGCCCGATCGCAGCATCGTCCAGTACGAATGGGACTTCCACTACGACGGCTCATTCAGCGCCGAGGCGACCTCCGCCACACCCACCGCCAGCTTCACTTACAACGCCTTCGGCGTCTACAACGTGATGCTGCGGGTGACGGACAACAACAGCCCGGCCAAGCGGGATTTCCTCGATACGCCGCTGGTGATCACGGTCAACCAGGGCAACCAGGCCCCGACGGCCGAGGCCAACGGCCCGTATGTGATCGAGACCGGCACGGGCCTTGTGCTCGACGGCACGGGATCGTTCGATCCCAACACGGCCTTCGGCGACCAGATCGTCAGTTACCAGTGGTCGATCAACGGCAACCTGTTGCCGAACAACACGGCCTCTGTCAGTCTCACCTGGGGCCAACTGGCGGCGCTGGGGCTGCCCCTGGCCACCGAGCTGCCCGTCACACTCACCGTGGTCGACAAGCTCGGCGCGAGCGGCACCGACACGACGACGCTGGCGATCTACGAAAACAGGCCGTTTGCCGTCTTCACGGCCCTGCCGAACCCCGTGGCCTGCCAGACGCCGGTCGCCTTCGACGCCGGCGGCTCGTATCACGGATGGCCGGCCTACGGGATCGCCAAGTACGAGTGGGACTTCAACTACGACGGCACGACATTTACCGTCGACAGTACGGGCGTGACGGCCACTCACAGTTATTCGAAGTTCGGCAGCTATCTGGCGGCGTTGCGGGTGACGGACAACAGCCCGGCCCAGAAGACCGATCTTGCGGTCGCCACGATCGACGTCAGCCTGGGCAACCGGGCCCCGACGGCCGATGCCGGCGGACCTTATGTCTTCGGTGTCTCCTCGCCGATCGTGCTCGATGGCCGCGGCAGCTTCGACCAGGACGCACTCGACGGTTTTGGCGACAGCATCGTCGCCTACGCCTGGGATCTCGACGGCGACGGGCAGTATGACGACGCCACGGGCGCCCAGCCGACAATCCCCGCCGGGACCCTCGGCCTGCCGGTGGATAGCCCGGTGACGATCGGCTTGCGGGTGACGGACCAGTTCGGCGCGATCGGCACGGACACGGCGACGCTCTCGATCACGACGAATCAGCCTCCGGCGGCCGATGCCGGCGGGCCGTACACGGTCAACGAGGGAAGCCCGCTCGTGCTCGACGGCACCGGCTCGACCGACGATCAGCCGGGCCTGACTTACGAGTGGGACGTGGACTACGACGGCGTCACCTTCCAGGTCGACGCGACTGGCGCTCAGCCGGTGGTCACGTTCGGCGACAACGCCGCATCGCAGACGATCGCCCTCAGGGTCACCGACTCGGTGGGCATGAAGGACCTTGCGACGACCACCGTGACGATCAACAACGTCAACCCCGTGGCCGGCGCCCTCCAGGTCAGTCCCTCAGTCACGCTCGACGGCCAGGTGCTGATCGGGACCGGCGCGGTGATCCTGACCGGCAGCTTCAGCGACGCCGGCGCGCTCGACACCCACACGGTCTCGATCGCCTGGGGCGACGGAGTGGTCTCCGCTGCGGCTGTCAACCAGGCAGCCCGAACGTTCCAGGCGAGCCATCTCTATAGTGGCGGCGGCCAGCCGACGATCCTGGCCACGGTGACGGACGACGACGGCGGCGCGGGGACGGTTTCCAAGACCGTCAAGATCGCCAACGATCTCGGCGTGGTCGATTTCCGCAGCCTGGTGGACCAGGACCCGGCGGCCGGCGACCTCTGGTACCGGCTCGAAGCGGCTCACGGCGGCCTGTTGACCGTCGAATTTGGCGGGTCGGGAGCGGCCGCCGCGGCGGTCAAGCTCTTCGACGCCGCACAGAATACAGTCGCGGCCCTGGCCAATGGTCCGAGCACCGGCGGCGTCGATTTCCTCGTCGCGGCCGGCGGGACCTACTATCTGAAGCTCTCCGGCACGACGGCCGACGTCGATCTGCGGCTGACGAACCTCGTCGAGCAGACGGGGGCCGCGGTCACCGTCCACGGCACCAGCGGGGACGACGCGTTCGAGTTCGAGCTGGCCGCGAGCCACTACGTGCGGATCAACGGCACGGAATACCACTTCGCTGACGTGGCCGGCGCGGTCGACACGGTCGATTTCGACGGCGGGCTGGGCAGTGACACGGCGACGTTCTTGGGCGACGCCGCGTTCCAGTCGGCGCGGTTCGTCACCGGCCGCGGCGAGTTCTACTCCGCCGTTCTGAAAGACGGCGTGCCCGTATTCGACAACATCGGCTTCTTCGTCGATGCCCTGGCCGAGAACCTCATCGCCCACAGCGGCGGCGGCGAAGACTGGGCGCAGATGTACGACTCGCCGGGCGACGACGTCTTCACCGTCTCGCCGCGGCTGGCGACCCTCACCGGCCCCGGATATTCGCACGCGGCCAACGGGTTCTACGTCAACCTCGGCTACGCCACCAATCGCAGCGGCGATGGCAAGACCGGCGGAAACGACCAGGCGTTCATGAACGACTCGGCCAATGACGACAAGTTCAAGCTCGACTGGACCAAGGCCGGCGACTTCTTCG
>JBDKUU010000640.1:0-5237 GCA_039679525.1 Phycisphaerales bacterium
AGGAATGGCCCACGAGCACGTACGGACCCGGAATTCCCGCATTCTTCAGAAGTGAGTGAAGCTCTTTGGCGATCTGCAGGCTGCTGCGAGGCGCCGGACCCGGATCGCTCCAGCCCACGCCCGCGCGGTCGTACGAGCAGACTCGGGTGACCTTGGCGACCTCCGGCTGCACGAGGCGCCAGTTCAGCGAGCAATCGCTCCAGCCGGCGTCGAGGACCACGGTCGGCCCGCCCTCGCCTGCGGTCTGGACGTGCAGGCGATAGCCGCCCACGTCGACGCGCTGCCCGGGCGGCGGGAACTTCCGCCAATCCCGCGAGGACGCGAGAGTCTGGTAGCCGACGCCCCCCGCCGCCACCAGCAGCGCCAGCACAACGACCCCGATCACCAGCCACGTGATCCAACGCCAAAACCGCCTCGGATTCGGCCGCATATTCTGGATCTCCTTCGCCTTAATGTCGTGGCGAGCATAGCCGCTACTCACGCGGGCGTCAAGCCAACGCCTGGGCAAGGGTGCATGACCGTTTCTGCGACGGGGTCGGCCGAACAGGATCGCGGAGCACAAGGAAGGGACGGACTGATCCGGAATCCGCCGGCTCGCCGCTGCGCGACGGGCCGGCGGGCATTTTTCGCTTTGCGCCAGTGGCATGGGAACGATGCTGCGCATCGCCTTGGGCGCCGATTGAGGTCCCCGGCTTCTTTGGGGTTCATGCTATTGGCGCAAAGCGCAAAATGTCCTTCGCACGACCGCTTCGGGCGTGCTCTCTTTGCTGCTGCGGAGATCGCGACGCCATCGTGTGGCCGGACGCCTGTGGAGGGGAGGCTGACAGACGCGATAGGCCTGCGGGGCCACGGACCCCGGGGGCGCGCAGAAGCGGTCATGCACCCCCCAGGCCAAAAGCTATGATCGCGCACGAACGTTCCAGCAGTCTCATCGACGCGGGGATGTTCCGGTGAATTCGAGGGGGTGCGGTTATCGCTTTGCGGGTATCGGCGGAGAGGGGCGTCGCGCCGAACGCATGGCGCAAAGCACAAGACGAAGAACTCCGATGTTTGCCGCTGTCTCTCGCGAGATCACCACTCCCGATCCCCTATCGAAGCGATTTGAATCGCCATGAGGCCCCGTTCCAGCATGGATTCCTCCGTCGCGTAGACTTCGTCGAGTCTCTTCGTGACGTCTCCGTTCTGACACGTCGCCATATAGGCGGTCAGGGCGGCGACACAGAAGTCGCTCAAGGACATGCCGAGTTCCTTCGCCAGCCGCTCGGCTGCCTCAAGAACCGGATCAGGCACCGAGATCTCTATCTTCATCGCTAACGAGCCAGTCCTACTCGACGAACAGCGAAAACGCAGGCCCGAAACGGGCCCGCTTGGGAAGTTTACCGCTTTTGGGGCCACCAGCAGTCAGGGTACTGCGTACCCTCATGAGGTTATCGTCCATCGGCTGAACGACGCCAGGATGATCGGTTCTAGAAGCCATTGTTCGTTCCCCTCGTTTGACCCGATCAGTTCAGCGGGCGCCGTACTCAGTCCTTCCTCAGGGCAAGCAAGTTGTCCCTGGAATTGAGCTGGCGTTCTCTGATTCTCCTCGTACAGGACAGCCAGAGAACGACCAGCAGTGCATATGTCGCATAGGTCGCGAGCACAAAGGGCAGCAGAATGCGTTGGTATCCGCTGAGAATCCACACCGCTGCGAGTCCTTCAAAGAGCAGCAGGAAGAAAAGCCATGCAACGCGGAGATCGTGCGCCCTCCATTTCATCCGGATGGACGCCTCGTCTTCGCGGACATCGCCCAGCTTCGGCTGATCGAAGCCGCTGGCAAACAGGCCGCCAAGGAAGTACAGAAAAGGCCAGCCGAGAAAGGCGAAGATCTCTCCAACGTCGCTATGGGGAGGGCTGAGCCACAGGCCCGAGGGTCCAACAAGCGGCGACACTAAAGCTCCAATGAGTTCTATGCGGAAACGCCAATCCCATCCGTGCGCCGGCCCACTGGTCTCCGACTGTTCGGGAAGATCCGACTTCCCCGATTCCGGTTCTGCCTCTTCTCTCGCTTGCCGGTGCTTTTCCCGATATTTGTCGGAGCATCTCTTCCGCATAGGCTCGTTCCAGGATAACCGCTCGACGGAGCAGCTTCATTCAGCATTCACCCATGTTCCTTGCCCCATCATAGGGAGCCACACCGTCGTGTCAATGTCATAGCCGCCTCCATCGGATACGCAGAGTCGGCGGCAGAAAAAGACGCAGGCGACGGCGGATTCGTGTCCGCCGTCGCCCGTGCTGCGATTGTATATGTAACGCGCCGGTTCTACTTGGCTTCGAACTCGGCGTCGATGACGTCTTCGCCGCCCTTGCGCTTCACGTCGGCTTCGCCGGATGCGGGGGCGCCTTGGGGCTGGGCCTGGGCTCCCGCGGCCGCCTGCTTCTTGGCCGCCTCTTCGTACAGGGCCTTGCCCAATTCCTGGCTGGTCTCGTTGAGGTTGTCGATCGCCCGGCGGATCGCGGACGCATCTTCGCCCTTGGTCGCCTCTTTGAGGTTGTTGACTGCGCTCTCGATCTTGCCGCGGGTCTCGGAGGAGACCTTGGCGCCGTGCTCCTTGAGTGTCTTTTCGGTCGAGTAGACGAGCTGATCCGCCTGGTTCTTCAGGTCGATGACCTGGCGGCGTTTCTTGTCTTCCTCGGCGTGGGCCTCGGCGTCGCGGGTCATCTTCTTGATCTCCTCGTCGCTCAAACCCGAGCTCGACTTGATCTCGATCGACTGCTGCTTGCCGGTGCCCAGGTCCTTGGCCGAGACGTGCAGAATGCCGTTGGCGTCGATGTCGAACGCGACTTCGATCTGCGGCATGCCGCGAGGCGACGGCGGGATGTCCGTGAGCTGGAATCGGCCCAGCGTCCGGTTGTCCCGGGCGAACTCGCGCTCGCCCTGGAGGATGTGGATATCGACCGTCGTCTGGCTGTCGGCCGCGGTCGAGAAGACCTCTTTCTTGCTGGTCGGAATCGTCGTGTTGCGGTCGATCAGCTTGGTCATGACGCCGCCGAGGGTTTCGACGCCCAGCGACAGCGGCGTGACGTCCAACAGCAGGATGTCCTTGACGCCGGCGTCGCCCATGAGCACCGCGCCCTGGATCGCCGCACCCAGCGCGACGACTTCGTCGGGGTTGAGGCTCTTATTGGGCTCCTTGTTGAAGATCTCCTTGGCGATCCGATCGACCTTCGGAATTCTCGTCGAGCCGCCGACGAACAGGACTTCGGCGATGTCGGCGGGTTTGAGCTTGGCGTCTTCCATCGCGCGGTAGCACGGGGCCTTGAGCCGTTCGAAGACCGGGTCGCACAGCGACTCGAACCGGCTCCGCGTGATCGAGATCTGCAGGTGCTTGGGGCCCGAGGCGTCGGCCGTGATGAACGGCAGGTTCACCGTGGTCTCCAGTTGCGAGCTCAGCTCGATCTTGGCCTTCTCCGCGGCCTCTTTGAGCCGCTGATGGGCCATCGGGTCCTGACGCAGGTCGATGCCTTCGGTCTTCTTGAACTCGTCGGCCAGGTAGTTGATCAGCACGGCGTCGAGATCGTCGCCGCCGAGGTGCGTGTCGCCGTTGGTGCTGAGCACTTCGAACACGTTGTCGCCGATGTCGAGGATCGAGATATCGAAGGTGCCGCCGCCGAAGTCGAAGACGGCGACCTTTTCATTCTTCTTCTTTTCCAGGCCGTAGGCCAGCGCCGCCGCGGTGGGCTCGTTGATGATGCGTTCGACCTTGAGGCCCGCGATGGTCCCGGCGTCCTTGGTCGCCTGGCGCTGGGCGTCGTTGAAGTACGCGGGCACGGTAATCACGGCCCGGTCCACCTTCTCGCCCAGGTACGTCTCGGCGGTCTTCTTGAGGTCCTGAAGGATCATCGCCGAGATCTCCGGCGGCGTGTACTCCTTGCCCCGGACGCTGACCTTGACCAGGTCGTTCGCCCCGCCGACCACCTTATAAGGGACCAGCTTCTCTTCCGAGGCCACCTCGCTGTGCCGCCGGCCCATGAATCGCTTGATGGAGAAAATCGTGTTCTCGGGGTTGGTCACCTGCTGGTGCTTGGCGATCTGCCCCACCAGGATCTCCCCTTTGTCCGTGAACCCGACGACAGAGGGAGTCAGTCGCCCGCCGGATGCGTTGATCAACACCTTCGGCGCCGAGCCCTCCATCACGGCTACGACGGATAGCGTTGTGCCCAGGTCTATTCCTATGATCTTGCTCATCTTAAACGTCCTTTCCTTGCTTTTCGTTGGCATCCGACGATCGTTTTCTCAACTTCGCGTTCCGCCAATCGCGCACAGAACATATGCTCAGAAAGCATTGCAAAACCCGTGCCAGCATGTGGGAGCCGACGCCCTTAGGTGTAAATGCCGGTAAATACAGAGGTTGCATTCTGGCTTGTGACGGGCGTCGCGGCGGGCGAAACAGCGTCCGGGAGTGCGATTTGTCACCGTTTTGTGCCATTTTGGCAGGACGAGCGGTTTTTGCCGGATTGCCTGTCAACCGGCGGGGCCGTCGTGCCGAAAACACCATGGTGGATCACTATGGAGGACGATTTTCGATGGACAGCAGCACCGAAACCAGATACGAGCAGCGATTGACCTACCGTTGGCCGATGTGGTTCGGCCAGGACACCACGCAGGCGGTTTATCCCGGCCTGATGGTCGACGTCTCCAGCGGCGGGATCGCTTTCACGTGCGAAGCCGCCCCCTGCGAACTCGAGGAAGGTCAGCCGCTCACGGTGCGATTCAGCCTGCCGCGATTCGACGCCGGCGACCTCGGAGCGACTGTCGGCCTGACGCGGACCGGCCGCATCCGGTGGATCGCCGCCGCGGAAACGGGCGCCCGCAAGATCGGCCTCCAGTTCGACACTCCTCTGTCCCTCAAGCCCGCAGAGCAAGCGGCCCTCGCCGCCCTTCATTGCGATACGCACAGGGCGGGTGTCTGAGAAGGCAAGAGTCCGTCGCATCGTCCGTGACGGGCTCGCGCCCATGCGGCTTCTCTAAGCAGGTCCGCAGAATCCTTTTGACAAGGCGGATCCGAGTCGAAATTCGAAGCACGAAATTCGAAATCCGAAACAAATCCAAATTACGAAAACCCGAATGACCGAAACGCTGTCGCCTGTCGGATGGGCCGTTTCGAAATTTGGGTTTCGGTCATTCGTGCTTGTTTCGGATTTCGTGCTTCGAATTTCGGATTTCGACTACATCGGTGCGTGTCGGACTGTCCAAA
>JBDKUU010000641.1:0-5692 GCA_039679525.1 Phycisphaerales bacterium
GCGACCACGTGATCGGCGTGCCCTGCCTCGACCACCACTTCCTCGGTCACCTCGCGCGCGACGGCCGCCTCGTACATCGCGAGGAAATCGCCGAACAAGGGGGCCGCATCGTCGATCGGGTTGATATGGCCGCCGATGCCCATGGATCGATTGCCCACAAGACGGGTCTCGCCGGCCCGCTTGCCGCGGACGTAGGTCAGATACCTGCCCTCGCAGGTCATCAGGACGTAGGGGATGAGTTGCTTGAAGCCGGGGTCCTTCTCCGCCAGCGGTCGGGGCATGAATCGCAGACTTCCCGGGGCAAAGAGCCGGTCCAGGTACCGTCCGACGTCGAATTGCAGACCGCGAAACGAACCCAATTCGTCAAAGACTCTCCGCTCCACCACCAGAACCTGCTCTTCGCGCGCCATGCCATCCTTCAGCCAAAATCAGAGACCCAAAAACCGTCCAATACGACGGCGGCAATGATAGCCACTCGATGGCGCCTCGTAAATGGCAAATCGACGGGAGCAGTCGAGAGAGAAGTCCTACGTGTCCTATTCGTCCTATGGGTCTCATAAGACAAATAGGACAGATAGGACCCATAGGACGTCCGTTGACATCCGCCCGCTCCTAAAGACCGGTCGGCACGATCCGCCGGTACGCCTGCCAGATCGCGTCCAGCGCGGGGGCCGCACTCATGGGCAGGCGGTAGTCGACGACATCGCTGACTTCGCTGAGCCCCGGGTTGATTTCGACAGTCGGCCGGCCCAGCGTCGCGGCCATCTGGATCGGCTCGGCCACGTACGGAAAGACGCTCGACGTGCCGACCGAAAAGACCATGTCGAAGCCGTTGTCCAGCTCGACCAGCATCATCATGAGCTTCTCGAGCGAGAGGCCCTCGCCGAAGAGCACGATGTCCGGCCGAAGCGGCTTCGCGCACTTCGGGCACGCCGGCGGCATCGCCAACCGGCTGTAGTCCGCGACCGCCTCCCGGTGCCGGCACCGCGTGCATCGCAGATTGTGCAGGTCGCCGTGGACGTCGATCACGTTGCGGGATCCCGCCGCCCGATGCAGGCCATCCACGTTCTGCGTCAGAATCCAGACCCGCTCGAAGTGCCGCTCCATCTCCGCGATGACCTGGTGCGCCCGATTGCAGCGGGCGTCGCGGCACATCCGCTCCATCTGCGACACGTACTTCCACGTCAGTTCCGGCTGATCCTCGAGCAGGTCGCCGGACAGCGCCCGCTCGACGCACAAGCCGTCCTCCGCACAATCGATGTTGTACGGCAGGCCGTTGCCGCGAAACGTCGGCAACCCGGAATCCACCGAGATGCCCGCCCCGGTGACGAACAAAAGGCTCCGGCTCGTCGCCAGGGTCTTGGCGATGCGATCGATCGTCTGCTGATGCTCCTCGGCCTGGTCCACCAGGACCTTGAATCCGGCGCCTGTGTGCGCCTCAGGCAAGACCTTCTGCGCTAATGATGACTCTTGACATGCGGTTTCCAAGGGGGATCTCCTTTCCCAGCCGGCCTGCGGCATCCGCCGTCCGCTTCCCGGCTGACAACTCCCTGATGATCTTTTCGCTCCGTACAGCTCCAAGGTGTTTCCTCTGAAACGCGGCTCTCACCCGACTATTGCACTCTATATCCACAAAGTCGTTCCGATGGATGATAGGGCAACGCCTCAAAACATCGGAGTAATCCCCGTAGCCCCGACGGTGCATCCCGGGAATCGGGCGGATCGTCCCGCTCCGAATCAGACATCGCCGCATCGAAGGCCCGGCGTACTTTGCGGGAGCCGCGAGCCTTTGCCCGCATTCCACCCAGCCAAAAGCCCGCCACGGAAGCCAGCCCGCCGGCAAGCTCCCGAGCCGTCAAACCCGCCGGGAAGGAGTCCCGCCGAAGCAACTGCGGCCGGAGCCGATGCTTCAGTTGGTACGAGAACCAATTGCGAACATCGGCCATTGCGACGTCGTGATACGCCGGATCGGTCGCCGCGATGTTCAGCAGGAATGCGATGTGGCCTCGGCCCCAGTTGTACATCCGTCGCTGAAGGCCCGCATAGCTCGCGGGATGATCGTGGCGGACTGCCGCCGAGGGTTCATAGAGGATCTTGCGGCCGCGGCGCATCACGCGATGGAACGCGTCGATATCCGCATCAGGCGGTCGGGGAACATCCAGGTCGATCAGTTCCCACCGTGTCGAGTCGCGCGCTTTCACACGGCGATTCTGCAATCATCCCATCTCGCCGGCAATCGGCAAAAGGCGCGTTCTGCGAAGCGAGGGGGCTCAGCAGGCCAGTGGCGAGAATCTAAAACAAAGTAATTGGGGCCCCAAAATACGCATATATACGTATTGACGTGGAGCCGCCGCGGAGCCAGGATGCATGCGGGACGAGAGGCGACAACGCGCTGCACGCGCGCCGACAGGTTGAGCGGTTCCGGGCGTCAGGGAGATGACGCAGGGAGCGGACGGGTGGCACGGAGGACGATCGATGGATGGAGGCTCAGACCCCGGCTTCGGAGACTGGGGATCCACTCACTTCGGATTGCGGCAATGGAGTGTCCATTGTCGACCCCTTCTGTCCTGTGAATCGGAAAGGAGTGCGAAGATGAAGAACGTGTTGTGGCGCCTGGCGACGGCTGCGATATGCGCGATGGCAGCGTCTACCGCCGCGGCGGAGGAGAACGTCATCCTGAACCCGGGGACGCTCTCGGGCTCGGTGTCGATCTCGGGCCGCTCGATCACCTCTGTCACCGTTCGTGCGATCGACACAGACAAGGTCTACTCCGGTACGACCTCGGCGTCGGTCGCCGCGGGAGCCGGGAGCATCGACTACGTCCTGACTCTCGAAGGAGGCCACGACTACTACGTCATGGCCGAGGCTGTCGTGTCCGGCACGACCCGCATTTACGCGATACTCCCGCTGGCCGGACCGGTGCACGTGGACGTCGGCGGCGACACCCCGCTCGACATGTCCATGGTCCCGGCGACCATCTCAGGGACCATCTCCACAGGGTCCAACGCCAACACCATCGACGAATACGCGATCTACGCTATCCTCACAATGCCCGAATTCGACCGTCCGCCCTACTACGACCACGCCTATGCGGGCAATCTCAACGCTCCCGGCGGCACGGGCGTAGACTACACCTTGTTGCTGGCCCCCGGGGCCAAGTGCAATGTGCAAGCGTATATTTACATCGACGGCCTGACCTACTATTTCTATGACTCCAACGTTACGGCCCCTGCCGCGGGCGGAGTCCTCGACCGCGATTACCCGATCGATGTGACCGCCGCAAGCATCACAGGCTACGCGCTCTTGCAGGGAATCGACGTGACCTATGCATACGTCCGCGGAGTTGCCAGTTCGCCGGATCGGGAAAACGTCTATTCCATCCCCGACGTGTCCAGAGGCTTATTCGTATTGGGCGTGGACGAAGGCAGTTGGCGTCTTCGCGCCGAGTTTGGTTTTCGGCTTCCGGCCCCGTTCGACGATCTCGATGGTTATCTGGCCACCGCCTATTCAGACCCGGTGAACGTCAAAGCGGGTCAGCACTTGATCGACATGGTGAACTTCAACATCGATCCGGGCTTCATCCCCGGGACCCTGAATCTCTGGGGTCCCAGCACGAAGATCGACACCGCATGGATTGAGGCGACCGCGTCCTGCGGATACACGGAAAGCCAGGTCGTCCCCGCGACAGGGGCCTTCCTGCTCGTCTGCCCGCCCGATGACTGGAACATGAACTACTACCAATATCTGTATTTTGACTATCCCGACGATCCGGACGCCACTCTGTACTCCAGCGTCTACCAGTACTACGCCGGCGACCCGCAAACGCGGACCGTCCAGGCCGGACAGACCGTGGCGCCCGTCGATCTGACCTTCGGTACGATCATGGTCCGACGCTACTTCTACGTCGCCGGCGGCGGCACGCTGAGTTCTCCCAGCATCCGGGCGATCCGAAAAACCTCGCCCTATTCCGAAGCCTATGGCTATGGCTCCTCCGACGAGAAGACCGAAGGCCAGGCCGCCGTCACCCTGCTGATGCCCGGCACGTACACCGTCGAGGCCTTCGCTCACGTCAACGGCTCCGATGTCGAGTTCAGCCCCATCGATGTGACCGTCGAGGAAGGCGACACCATCGTCATCGGCGGCGCCAGCAGCCCCGTCATCAAGCTGACCAACCCCACCAACGGCGAAACCATCACGGGCGGCAAGGTCACCGTCCAGGGCACCGTGACCGACGACCGCGGCGTCGCCTCGATCACGATCAACGGACAGGCGATCGCGTTCGACTCCACGCAGAACCCCGTCGCGTTCAGCCATGAGATCAGCATCAACCCCGGCCAGAACACCATCACCATCGTGGCCACCGACGTCGATCAAACCGGGCCCGTGACCCTGACGATCTCCGTCATCGGAGCGGCGACGAGTCAGTACTCGCTGACCATCACGTCCGACGACGGCGGCTCGGTGACCATCCCGGGCGAAGGGGTGTTCACTTACAACAGCGCGACAACTATACCGATCGAAGCCGCGCCCGCCGACGCCCGATATCATTTCGTCCGCTGGACGGGCACCGCGGTCGACGCCGGCAAGGTGGTCGATCCCAACAGCGCCGGCACGGCGGTGACTGTGGATGGCGGATACACCCTCAAGGCGAACTTCGTCGCCCAGCGGGTGACGCTGACGACCTCGTCGACCAAGGGCGGATTCGTTTCCACGCCCGGCGAAGGATCGTTCGAGTACGACGCCGGCACGGCGGTCCTCATCCAGGCCGAGCCCGACGACACGAACCACTACTTCACCCACTGGAGCGGCACGGGAGTCGACGCCGACAAGGTTGGCAATCAGTCCGCGGCCAGCACGACCATCACGATGGACTCCGACTACGATCTCCAGGCCCATTTCGCCGCGTACCGATGTTCGCTGAGCCTCCTGTCCACCCCCGGCGGATACGCCAACGTCATCCTGACCCAGGACAATGTCTCCACGGGCTGGCTGGGCGACGTGACCTGCGTCTTCGACAGTGGCGCGGAGCTGACCTGCATGGCCTTTGCTTCGCCGGGCTACCGCTTCACTCACTGGACCGGCACGATCTGGTCGACCGCCGATCGAATCGTCTTCCCGATCACGGAAGACACGGAGCTGACGGCGAACTTCGCGCCCCTGGAGACCGGGGCCGGGCAACAATGACAAATGCTTTCGCATAGCGGGCCCGCTCCCGCGGCGATGCATACATGGAAAACCGGCGTCGTGGGACTCGCTGTCCTGCGACGCCGGCCCATGTTCTTGTCGGGCTTCAATCCACCCGGTCAGTCCCAGGTTCCGCCATAGAATCGGGGATAGTCGTAGCCATCGATGATCGTCCAAACATCCTCGGAACCATTGGCCGTCTCGCCCGCGAAGTCCCAGCCGAGGTCCAGGAACGTAGCGGCCTTCTGCATCTCCGCGGTCGTCTTACCGATTCCGCCGACGGCGGACGCAAGGGGACATACCTGGCTGTCCCACAGACAGCGGGTCGCCATAGTATCATTAGCATCCCCCACCAGAGCTCCGGCATTCGACCGTCCACCAACCGCGCTGGCGCTATAGCACTCGTTCAGGTCGCCACGGAAGATGGAACCCACCAAACCTCCGACGCCATCGTCGCCCGCGGCAGCGCCGATGCTGTAGCATCGTTTCACCCGGCCGTTTACGAAAC
>JBDKUU010000642.1:0-13186 GCA_039679525.1 Phycisphaerales bacterium
GCTAGCCCCGGGAGCCTATTGCCTGCTGATCAAAGATCTCGCCGCCTTCGAGGCGATTTACGGCAACGGACTGCCCATCGTCGGCCAGTACTCGGGAAGTTTGGACAATGCGGGCGAGAGGATCGAGCTTCTCGATGCCGCCGGCTCCGTCATCGAGAGCTTCGAGTACGAAGACAACTGGTTCGACCTGACAGATGGGATGGGCTTTTCTTTGACCCGGCGCGATCCCGCTGCGGGAGACCCGGCCAACAAGAACTCCTGGCGAGCCAGCGCCTATGCGGGCGGCTCTCCCGGCACGGACGATGCGGGCCTTGTGCCTGAGCCCGGCTCGGTCGTGATCAATGAGGTCATGGCCAACCCTGCGGCCGGGGAGTGCGACTGGATCGAATTGCACAATTCGACTGATCAATCGATCGATGTCGGCGGCTGGTTCCTCAGCGATGACGGCAACGATCTGACCAAGTACAAGATCGCAGAGGCAACGAGCATCCCCGCGGGCGGGTATCTGGTCTTGACTCAGGATCAGCACTTTGGCAGTGCCGCCGATCCCGGATGCGCAGCTCCTTTTGGTCTGAGTAAAGATGGCGAGACTGTGTATCTGCATTCGGATCGATCCGATGTGCTGACCGCATGGGCTAAAGCCCATCCTACACAGATCCTCGGCGGCTACAGCGACAAAGTGAAATTCGATGCCTGCGAGAAGGGAGTCTCTTCGGGCCGGGTGCAAAAGAGCACGGGAGCATCGGACTTCGTGGCCCTGACCGAGCCCACGCCGGGAAAGGCCAACGCCCCTGCGGTCGTCGGCCCGATCGTGATCACGGAGATCATGTACCACCCTCTTTCTGAGATCTGAGATTTGAAATCTCAAATCTCAGAGGCCGAATATGTGGAGCTGCTCAATATCGGCAGCGAATCGGTCGCTCTGTACGACGCGGACAAAGCCGCCCCCTGGCGATTCAGTACGCCGGTCCGATAACAACTGGCAGAGCCACGCGGATCAAGGCACGCGTGCAGAGAGACGGGAGTTGGAGCGCGATGAACGAAGCGGCCTTCGGCGTCGGGCCTGTCGACTGGCGTCAATTCGCGGGCTTGTAGCCCAACTTGCCCCAGCAGGCCTTCTGCACCATGTAAAGATCCTCGAAGCCTTCGTCCGTCTTCGGCGTCCAAGACGCAGGGGGCAGGTTCTCATGCTCCCTGGCGTACTTGATGGTCTCGCCGCCTTTCCACTTCCAATGTTCCTCATGTCCATCGGCAAAGGAGACCGTCACGCCGTCGCCATGCCGGACCGGCGGGTTGTCAAACCATGTCGCCGTGCTGTAGTTGACTGCATAGCCATCGGAGGTCATATACCCTTCGTCGATGAAGACCACTCTCTGCGCGAGGTTCGGCTTGATCTCGACCCTCTTCTTCACGAAGGCGCCTTTGACCCCTTTGACCCAGTCATGGCAGACGGCGTTCATGGAGAACATGATCGAGTAGGTGAGCGCCTGGCCGCGTCGCCCCGTGGGGCATTCGTAGACCTTTTGATTTTTCACGAATGGGTACAATGCGCCGGCCCTGATGTTTTCAATCTGCTTCTCACGGGTCAGCGTGGACAAATCCTGCGAAGGGTCGCCGCCAACCCAGGCGGTCTCATTCCGGTGGTCGCCCCAGGCTTCGTTTCTGTTGCTGAATGCGGTGGCGCCGTTGACGAGCTTGTCGTCGTTCTCGTCGGCGTACATGCTCCAAGCCAGGGTCAACTGCTTGAGATTGCCCATGCACGCCGCACGTTTGCCCCCTTCGCGGGCTCGCTGCAGAGCGGGCATCAGGATCGACATCAGAATCGCGATGACCGCGATGACGACAAGCAGCACAATCAGCGTGAATGCGCTTCGCTTACGCATGGCCGAGGTCCTCCCTTTCGTGTTATTCTCCGGCACCTGCAAGATAAGATACACCAAGCCGGCCGGGTGTTCCCCGACCGACCCATATTATACAATCGCGGGGGGTAATCAAAGCAACTGAAATCTCTGTAACAAGGGATTTGTGGATGGGAGGAAAGAGCCCTGCCCACGCGAATTCACACGGCATTAGTTACTTGCCCGGGATTGGACCCGTGTCTTTCGAGAAGCGCAACTTAATGACTTTGCGGGTTCTGACGGCGGCAAAAACCTGCGGCGTCGCGGCACGACTTTCGCTGGGGTCGCTGCCGGAACGCGTCGGCTTCGCACGTCGCAAATTTTTTTCGAACCGTAGATTCAGCAATCCCAAGGGTTAAGCAAAAAGCCCGCGGATCGGGCGCGAAAATTCTTTGCTTTAGACCTTTACACTTGGGGCCCCGATCATTAATCTGCCCTTACTCGTACTGAACAGCAAGCAACTATATCTGGGCTGGACCCAGCTATCCCTAACTATATGTAGTAGTGTGGTATCGTCAGCACGGAGGCGCGTAATGTCCTATAAGTTCGACCCTGAGAACCCGTTCAAGAGTGAGCGTGTGCGTACGAAGAAGGCCCCACAATCAGAAAACGGCAAAGGGTTACCGATCGAACCATTCTTCTCGACGCCGGGCACGCACCCCTTCGAGCAAATCGGATGGGAAACGCGGTCCGCGAAGATTTCCAGCGACACCGGCGAGGCGGTGTTCGAACAGGAAAATATCGAAGTCCCGGTCAATTGGAGCCAGCTCGCCACCAAGGTCGTGGCCAGCAAGTACTTCTACGGCGACAACGACGGCGGCCAGCGGGAGCATTCCGTCAAGCAGCTCGTCCATCGCGTCTGCAAGACCATCGCCGACCGCGGCCTGAAGGACGGATATTTCGCGACCCAGGAGCAGGCGGAGACCTACTACAACGAGCTGACCTGGCTGTGCGTGAACCAGTACGGGTCGTTCAACAGCCCCGTGTGGTTCAACGTCGGCCTCTATGACGTCTACGGCATCGCCGGCGGCAAACACAACTACTACTGGGATCCGCAGGAAAAGACCGCGGTCCCCTGCCAGAACAGCTACGAGCACCCCCAGGCTTCGGCCTGCTTCATCCAGTCCGTCAAGGACTCGATGGAGGATATCATGCGGCTGGCGACCTCCGAAGCCATGCTGTTCAAGCATGGCTCCGGCACCGGCACCGACCTGTCGACCCTGCGAAGCAGTCGGGAGAAGCTCGCCGGCGGCGGCAAGCCCTCCGGCCCCCTGAGCTTCATGCGGGTGTACGATCAGATCGCGGCGGTCATCAAGTCCGGCGGAAAGACCCGGCGGGCCGCCAAGATGCAGTCGCTCAAGATCGACCATCCCGACATCAAGGAATTCATCACCTGCAAGACTGTCGAAGAAAAGAAGGCCTGGACCCTCATAGACGCCGGCTACAACGGCGAGCACAACAGCGAAGCCTATGAGAGCGTGATGTTCCAGAACTCCAACCTCTCGGTCCGGATCACCGATGAGTTTCTCCAGGCCGTGGAGAAAGACGACACCTGGAGCACGTACTCCGTCACGACCGGCAAGAAGGTGGACACGCACTCTGCCCGCGAGCTGATGCAGTTGATCGCCGAGGGCACGCGGGTCTGCGGCGACCCCGGCGTCCAGTATCACAGCACGATCAATCGCTGGCACACCTGCCCGAACTCCGGGCCGATCAACGCATCCAACCCCTGCAGCGAGTACATGTTCGTCGACGATTCGGCCTGCAACCTGGCGTCGCTGAACCTGATGAAGTTCCGTCGGGAGGATGGGTCGTTCGACGTCGCGGCTTTCAAGAAGGCGGTTCGGCTGTTCGTCATCGCCCAGGAGATCCTGGTCGACAACGGCAGCTATCCGGACAAGCCCATCGCGGTCAACAGCCACCAGTTTCGGCCGCTCGGCCTGGGCTTCGCCAATCTGGGCTCCCTGATCATGAGCCTGGCCCTGCCCTACGACTCGGACCAGGCCAGGTCGCTGGCCTCGGCCGTCAGCGCGATCATGACGGGCGCCGCCTACGCCGCCAGCGCGGAAATCGCGGGCCTGAAGGGCCCGTTCGCCGAATTCGAAAAGAACAAGGAGCCCATGCTCAAGGTCATCAACATGCACCGCCAGCATGCCCATGACCTGCCCGAGACGCATTGCCCGGACTACCTTCGCAATGCCGCCAAGGACGCCTGGGATGAAGCCGTGGACGCCGGAGCTAAGATCGGTTTTCGAAACGCCCAAGTCACCGTACTGGCACCTACGGGAACGATCGGCTTCATGATGGATTGCGACACCACGGGCGTCGAGCCGGACATCGCGCTGATCAAGTACAAGCTTCTGGCCGGCGGCGGCATGCTCAAGCTCGTCAACAAGACGCTTCCGATGGCCCTGGAGCGACTGGGGTACTCCCCGGAGGACATCAAGGTCATCACCGACTACGTTGACAAGCAGGAGACCATCGAAGGGGCGTCCAAGCTCTCCGCGGACCACCTGCCGATCTTCGACTGCGCGTTCAAGCCCAAGAACGGCAAGCGGTTCATCTCCTACACGGCGCACCTCAAGATGATGGCGGCGGTGCAGCCCTTCATTTCCGGGGCGATCAGCAAGACGATCAACATGCCCAAGGAGAGCACGACCGAGGAGATCCAGGCCGCCTACATGGAGGGCTGGAAGCTGGGTCTCAAGGCCGTGGCGATCTACCGGGACGGGTCCAAGCGGCTCCAACCCGTCTCGACAGACAAGCACAAGGACGAGAAGGCCAAAAAGATTGCCGAAGTTCCGGCCGGCCGGCCGTTCCGCAGGCGGCTGCCGGACACGCGTCACAGCCTGACGCACAAATTCTCTGTCGCAGGACATGAAGGCTACCTGACGGTGGGGCTATACGAGGATGGTCAGCCTGGTGAGTTGTTCATCACTATGGCCAAGGAGGGCAGCACCGTCGGGGGCCTTATGGACGTCATCGGCACGTGCACGTCGATGGCCCTGCAGTATGGGGTGCCTTTGATCACGCTGGTGGACAAGTTCCGCCACGCCCGGTTCGAGCCCTCCGGCATGACCAGCAACCGGGACATTCCGTTCGCCAAGAGCCTGATCGACTACATCTTCTGCTGGCTGGGCCTCCAGTTCATCCCGGGCTACGCCGACAAGAACCTGCCCAATCGGGCCGGAGCGGTCACCGGGGAAAAGAGCGTAAACACGACCGCCCGCGAACTGGTCGAAAAGACCAAGGACTTGGCGCACAAGATCGCCGAGGCCAAGGCGGTCGGCGGCAATGGCGGCAACGGCAACGGCAACGGAAAGAAGAGCAAGGCCGCAGAGGCCAAGCCGCAGGAAGTCGTGCCGGCCAAGGCGACCTCGACCCTGCCCATGGACCGCATCGGCGGCAAGCCCGCCCGGATCGGCCCCTTGGTCAGCATTCCGATTGTCGCCAACGTGGGCGCCGAAGACGGAACCCAGGCGGACGCCGCCATGATGCAGCAGTTCAACTCGCAGTTCGAGCACTTCGGCGACGACGCCCCGGCCTGCGACATCTGCGGCTCCATCACCGTCCGCAACGGCACCTGCTACAAATGCTTCAACTGCGGCAACTCGATGGGATGCTCTTGATCATCGATGATTGATGATTGATGATTGATGATTTCTTCTCGGGCGGACGACTCATCCTCGTCCGCCCGTGTCTTTTCCGTCGCGAACGTTCGGGCGTCGCTATCGTAAACCTTGAGAGTGTACATTTGCGGTCACCTGAGAACGGAGTGTTGATTGGGAGGCCGAGGCGGATCCATGAGTACGTTGAGAAAGCTCGGAAGGCATAGGGTGGGCCACCGCAAGAGCCCCATCGTGGAGCGGATACCTTATGGTTACGCACGCAAGATGTCCGATGTGATCGTGGAGCTGGCCCAGCCCTTGATCGATCAAGCCATGAACCCGGAGCAGTTCCAGATGGCAATCAGTCTGGCGTCGCTCTGCTGGAACTTGTCCCTGGCGCCGACGGATGAACAGACAGCCATGGTCAACGATGCTCTGCGGGAGTTGGTCAAGCCGGGCGAGTCGATAGACCACGTGCGGCAAATCATGGCCTCGCTCGTCGCCCGCAAAGAGGCCCTATTCCCGAACGACAGGCGTGTGATCACCGATTGCAGGGTTTCCGGCGGCCCCAAGAATGCTGATATCGTAATCGAGTACTCGCCTCCAGAGCAGGTCTGAGCCGCCCCCTATTTCAGCCGCACGGCGGGCAGACGCTTGAGCCGCTGGGTTCGCGGGTCCACACATCTCTTTCTTTGTCTTGGCTTCTCCGCAATTCGTACGCCGGCTTGCACGCGAGGGTTGCGTCGCGTTTGGTATATCTTTTTCGCTTTGGCCAGCAGCATGATGCCGGCAGAGCCCGGTTCCGTGGTCTGGACGATTCAACTGTCGGGCCGAAGTCGCCATCTTGTCTATCATGCCTCTGGCCCAAAGCGCAGAATCTCGGGGGTCTGGGGGGGCAGCGCCCCCGCTCTTGGACGCCTTCAACGCCCGGGATCTCGACAGGCCGAAGATGTGTAGAACAACGGACGCGGGCCCCCAGAGACTCGCGCTTTTCCGCCGCCACCGGATTCCGGCCACACCCGACCACCCGGGCGGGGAACCTCACCGTCGAGCGTCGAGGCCTTGCCAACTGTGCTTCCAGTGGTCTTTGCCGGGGCTCTCGACCACCATCGCGTCGCCCTCGCGCCAGGCCTTCAGCGGCAGATAGTTCTCGTCACGCAGATAGCGTTCCGTCATGAAGCCCTTTTCGACAAGCGTCTCCAGCGAATCGGGCAGAGCGTCAAACGCCAACCGATAGGCGTAGAGAGCCCGGCCGATGCCCAGCCGGATGAAGTGGGCCTCGTGATGCGTTTTCTCCGTGCGATCGGCCTCAGGCGGCAGCTTCAAGAATCGCAGGACTTCCACGCCCAGCGGCCCGACCTTCGAGAAATCCTCGCCGGCCGCGAACGTGATCAGGTGGCTGCCCTTGCTCAACTCGCGCTCCCCGAGCACAAGGTCCAGTTCCCCTTCTTCGGAGGCGCGGAAATCGGCGGTGAGGACCTTCTGGCCGTCCAGGATGATGTCGTACACGCCGTTCTTCGGCCCGCTGGCTGCGGTCAGACGCACCGCGAACCAGCCGTCCTGCGACAGCTTGAAAGGCAGCGTGAGCGTTGAGTTGACTTCGCGGTTGGGCCACAGGAGCACGGGCCTGGCGCCGAAGAAGCCCTGCGTCTGGACCTGGACCTTGGCGTCGCCTGTGTTCCTCGCGTAGCGGAACGACTTGACCAGGTGGACCTGCTCCCAGGGTACTCGCCGCTCGTTCCAGCCGGGCAGCGGCTCGAAGGTCGTCTTGGGCTCGCCCGCCTGGTACCAGTACGCGACGCTGCTGAAGAAGTCGGGGCGTTCGAGGAAGAACCCGTCCTCCGACTCATTGAGGTTGCCGCGGTGCTCGATCTCGACCTTGAGCGACTTGCTGAAGCAGACCGGGTCGGGCAGGTGCCAGCGATAGCAGACGCCGCTGTCGCCGGGGAGTTCGCTTTGTTGCCAGCGAGGCTGGCCGAACCAGGGGCCGGTCCGCGTGCGGAAGCCCCAGGCGTCGTTGAAGTAGTCCTCGCTGCCGGTCCCCTGGAGGCTGGGGACGGTCCCGCCGTCGATGTAGAAGAAGTCGTCGCCCTCGCCGAACCAGCCGCTCTGGCCCAGCGTCACGGACATCACGGTTCCCACGTACCAGCCGCTACCCTTGAGGTCGGCCAGCAGGTAGTCGCGGCCCGCGACGGCCGGGTACTCCTGCCGATAGCGAGCGTAGAAGTACGGCGTCCCTTCCGGCAGGTCCGTCAACTGCATCCAATCGACCTGCCAATACAGGCCGGTCGAGCGATCCGGATTGTCGTTCGTCACGACAATCCGAGCGTTCTTGCGGAACGGCATTCGCCAGCAGCAGGAGAGCGACCCTGTCGGCGAAACCTGCACCGGAATGCTCTCGACAGAAGCGGGCTTGCCCTGCCCGACCGCAAAGAAGTCGCCGAGCGGGACTTCGACGCCGGGCTCCTTGCCGTCGTCGTAGTAGATCCGAAGCACGAGGGCATTCAGTTCGCCGACCCAGCCCGCGTGGCTGGTCATCCAGATGTGCGTGATCACGCCCGGCCCTTCCAGCACCGGCATATTGACAGACTCGCCCGGCATCAGCCAGGTCATGTCGAGATTCTCCGTGTGCCAGGGCTGCTGGTTGCTCGACACCCGGCGGTTCCGACCCTGCGGCAAAGGGCCCAACGGGCTGAGCAAACTGGTCGACGCGGGCATAAGCTCCTGCTCGTAATCGATCCACACGGCGTCATTCATGTACGCGCGGGCGTATTCGTAGCTCATCCGGCCCTCGCGGCCGCCGTTGTTCGAATTGCGAAAGACGAAGACGCCCCCGCCCGGCTGCGAAGCGTCGTCCCGGTATCCGACGATCAGCACGCTGTGGCCATCGTAGACCCCTTCCGGCGGGGCCATCTGCAGGACGTCGTCCTTCCACTCGACTTTCTTCGGCCAACGGAATCCGCCGCAGACGGGCCACTGCTGATTGAGAGTCCGCTTGATCGCGACGAATTCCGCGTCGGACAGGCCGGTGTTCGGGTCCCACGGCTTGATCCAGTGCAGACGCAGGCCGCTCTCCCGCAATCGGCCCGCATGTTCCTTGGCGGACTCGCTTGGCGTCCGTGCGGCGTCGAACTTCTCCTGGTATGGCATATCCTCCTCGGGACAGATGCCGTAGATCGTAAATCCGGTCCAGGCATCCGAGAAGAAGCTGCCGTCGTCCGTATCGTGGGCCGCCTGGTTCGAGGCCCAGTTGAGGAACTCGACGCTCAGCCTCGTCGCATGATCCGTCTTACTCGCCAAAGCGTACTCCAGGGCCCCTGTCACCGTGAACACCGAGCAGGTATTCCGCTTGCCCTGGACGCGCGGGCCCAGCCCCCACTTCTCGAAAGCCGGACGCAGATCGACGCCGTCGGCCGGCGGGCCTCCCTCTGTTGCGGCGGGAGCCTTGAACCCAAGAGAAAGGCAAACCGCGAGGACAAAAAGAATAGATGCTCGGTGCTTCGAATTGAGCGACATAATCCGCATGGAGAGTTCCTCGAATCCGCATCGTCTTTGAGATCCTGTGACCGTCACACGACGGATGGCTATTCTGCCCGAGCGACGCAGACGCTGCAAACCATTTCTGCAAGGCCCTCCGTTCGTAGTGGCGCCGTAAGGCGTTATCTTCTCCGGCCCTCGGGACAAGAGGAAGATATGCCCTTACGGGCACACTACAAACTGGGCGAGCTCCCCACGAACCAGTCCCTTCCAACGAGCTTTGACGAACAGGTTCGGCAACATGTAGGGTGGGGCTTGCCCCACCGCAACGAGGCGACTGCAAACCATTTCTGCCGGGCGCGCCGTTCGTAGTGACGCCGCGAGGCGTTATCTTCCCCAATCCTGGGGACAAGAGGGAAGATATGCCCTTGCGGGCACACTACAAACGGGGCACGCCGCGCTACAAGGTTGCCAGCCCCCCTGTCCGTCAGCTACAATGCGCGACATATCCACCGGCCCGGAGCGTCTGGGAATTGTCGCCGTACCTGGAAGGGAATAGAGATGAGCCGTCGATTGAAGATCCGTTCACACCGTTTCATCATCGCGTTGCTGACGTTGTCCGTGATCTCCGCGACGTGCCCGGCCGCGGAGGGTTTCGTCCCGGGGATTCAGGAGCTGTACCGGCTGGATCGCCTGCCTGTGCTCAAGGACTCGATCAAGGTCGCGTCCATCTCCAGCTACGACCGAACCGGCGGCAACAACGACGGCTTCGGCGGGGAGTACTCGTTCGTCCGCAAGGAGCCCGGCGGGCTCGTCCTGGCGGACCTGCAGGGGCCCGGCGTGATCTACCGCGTCTGGACGCCCACGCCGACAGACGACATGCTGGAGTTCTATTTCGATGGCGAAGCCTCGCCGCGAATCAGCGTGAAATATCGCGACCTGTTCCTGGGCACGCATCCCGCCCTGCCGCGTCCGCTCGTCGGCTTCGGGGCCGGCGGGTTCTACAGCTACGTCCCCCTGCCTTATGAGAAATCCTGCAAGGTCTTCATCCGGGCCGAGCGGACACAGTTCTACCAGATCAATTACGCCCAGTACCCGGCGGGCACGCCGATCAAGAGCTTCACAACCGAGCCGACCGCCGAACAGCGCAAGCACATCGAGAAGGCAAAGGAGCTGTTCAGCTCCGCCGGCAAGGACGTCAGCGCATACGTCGTCCCCGAAGGCGGCAAGGTCGAGACGATCAAGGCCAAAGTGAATCTGGAGGCGGGCAAGGCCGCAACGATCTTCGATGTGGACCGGCCGGGCCGGATCGTGGGGATTCGGTTATCGCCTGCCGACGCACTCGCGGGCAAGAAACGGGACATCGTCCTGCGGGCCTTCTGGGATGGCGACGCCCAGCCCACGATCGCCTGCCCGGCGGGCGATTTCTTCGGCTACGCCTGGGGCGAGCCCGCTGTCAAATCGCTGCTGTTCGGCACGGCCGACGGCGTTGACTACTGCTATTTCCCGATGCCGTTCGACAAATCGGCACGCGTTGAGTTTTACGCCGAGCCGGGATTGGATCGAAACGTTTCCCTACAGGCTGAGGTGTTGTTCGTCCCCATCGCCCGCCAGAAGAACGAAGGCAAGTTCTACGCCCTGTGGCGGCGGGAGAACCCGACGACCAAGGGCAAGCCCTTCACGTTCCTCTCGACCGAGGGTCGCGGACACCTCGTCGGCGTCATCCAGCAGTCGCAGGGCCTCGAGTCCGGCAACACCTACTTCTTCGAGGGCGACGACCAGACCACGATCGACGGCGAACTCGTCATCCACGGCACGGGCTCCGAGGACTTCTACAACGGCGGCTGGTACGACGTCGCGGGCCGGTGGGAGACGCGGCGGTCCTTCCCCATGAGCGG
Source organism: Phycisphaerales bacterium (assembly GCA_039679525.1). Classification (GTDB taxonomy): domain Bacteria; phylum Planctomycetota; class Phycisphaerae; order Sedimentisphaerales; family Anaerobacaceae; genus PLanc-01. The sequence goes on from JBDKUU010000642.1 coordinate 10,882, forward strand.
CTGCATCGACTACAAGAAGCATCTCGGCCGCACCGGGGCGTACCGGCTCTTCCTGGGCGACGCCTACGCCTATCGCAAGAGCATCCTCCAGACCATCGAGCACGCCCCGACCGGCAACGACCTGATCAACGACTATTGCGGCGTGACATTCCTGTACTCCCAGGACCGGCCGACCTGCGACTTCTCGCTGCCCTCGGCGGACCAGCGAAAGGTGACCGATCCCAAGCGGATCGTGTTCGCCGCGTGGTGGAACATCCCGATCCACGCGTATTCGTACCAGAACGCCTCGCTGGTCAAGGGAGGCGAGAAGATCGACGATCAGAACGTCCAGTTCCTCTCGCTCCAGAGCCGCGGCGGGGACACGTTCGGAAACCACTTCGTCAGCTTCGCGTGCGAGCTGCCGGCGGCGGGCACGTACAAGATCGCCGTGGACACGGTCAAGGGCCCGGCCCAGGGACAAGTCCAGTTGTCCATGGACGAGGCCCCCATGGGCCCGATGGTGGACTTCTACGCCGAGAAGCGGCAGCGCATCGCAGGCGTCCAGATGGGAACGCTCGAACTGGCCGAAGGGACCAATAACCTGCTCTTCAAAATCGTGGGGCATAACGAGAAGTCCCAGGGTCAGGCGTTCGACGTGATCAACGTGATCTGCGAAAAAGTGGACTGAGGACGATATGAATCGACGCGAGTTTCTGTCGGCTGGTGGAGCGGTTCTGTTGGGGACGGCGAAGGTCTTCGCGGAAGACACGAGCACAGGAATCCGCTGGCAACGGCGCGGCGACTCCGGGTTGTTTCAGAGTGTCACTGTCGACGGCCGGCCTCTGGTGTGGCCCGAAGATGGCGTCGGCCTGTTCGACGGTTTCTGCCGAACGATGGAAGACGGCAGCCTGGGCCGGGAGATCGTGTTTGACAGCGGCCGGCCGAGCGGCGAGTGCGGACCGATCTCGATCACACTGGAACATCGGCTGCGATCCTTCGTCGGCACGAAGGAAGATCTGCTCGAAGCGACGCTCACGCTGAAGGCCCGCTCCGACCGGGCGTGCGAAGTCTTCTGCGGATTCCTCACCGGCGTACGCCCCTGCCGCAACGCAGGCGATCAGCAGATCTATGTGCCGATCTCCGCGTCGGGGCTGCGCGATCCGGAGGACGACAAGAGAAAACGGCTCAAGGATTGCCATCAGACCGTCGGCTCCGAAGGCTTCCTGTGTCACTACCTCGAGCCGCAGGCGAGCGATCCACGCCAGACGACTACTCGCGCGTCGTTGCTGGCGCCGGTCGTGGACGTCTTCGCGGACGGCGGGCCCTGCCACATCGCGTTGTTCTCGTCTTCGATGGAGCCGGTCCTCTTCCAGGCTTTGCAGGGTCCCGCTTCGAAGGCCTGGCGAGTGGCCCGGCGTGTGAAGCTCGAGCCCGGCGAAACCCACGTTTTCACCGCCTTTCTGCTGCTGCATCGCGGCGACGCGACCGACGCTTGGAAGGCATTCCACCAGTTCGGCCACAAGGAGGATTTTCCGCTCCTGGCCTGGCCCCGCGAGGTCCGCGTCCACTACTTCGACTTTCTCTCCGCTGCCACGGCCGACGGCCCCCGCGGCGGCGGCTACGACCTCGACCTGAAGCGCTTCGGCGAGTTCCACGTCGGCATGGCCACGCAGCACGGCTATTATCTCTCCTACGGCGACTTCATCCACCCCGACCGCAAGGAATGGAAGGCGATGCCGACCGACGCGGCGGGCCCCGTCGCCATGTCGATCGAAAAGATCAAGGCCCGCGTCGACGCCACGCGAAAAGCCGGCGTGCACCCCGCCATTTACATGCACTACACGATCCTCGACGAGGGATCGCCCCTGTTCGAATCGATGCGGGACTCGATCCTGGTAGACGCCGCGGGCAATCCGACCCCGTTCGGCTGGGAAGGGCCGGACGTGATCAAGAAGACGTGGCGAATGTCACCCACGTCCGCGCAGTGGCGGGACCATCTGGTCCAGCAGGCCCGGTGGATCATGGAGCTGTTCAACCCTGACGCCATCGTCCTCGACGAGACGTTCACCGCCTCGGGCTACGACTATCACAAGGAGCACGGCGGCCCGCTTTCCCGCGGCGGGATCGAGTTGATGCGCCGGCTCCGCGAGGCTGTTCGCTCCTTCGGCCCGGACAAGGCCCTCTTCGCCAGCGACTGCTCGATGGGCAATCTCTGCTTGTGGGGCGACGGCGAGAGCGGGGACCACTGCTACGACCGCCTCCTCGGCCACGAGCTCTATCGAAAGCCGCCGATCCGATACATGGCGGCCTTGGGCGAAAAAGCGTG
>JBDKUU010000643.1:0-11376 GCA_039679525.1 Phycisphaerales bacterium
AGAAACACCACCTGCAAATCAACGACTTGACAAACACCGCTCAGGAGTCGATGATGCTACCGCCAGCCCACCAATCGATTCACTGGGCCGACGATGGGACTTGTCCAATTCCCGCTGAACCAACACATTTACCAACGCGTGCATCGGCGCACGGACGGTCGCCATGGTTCGTAGTGAGGCCGCAAGGCGTTATCCGGAGAAGCTGGAAGTGTGAAGTCGGAGTAGAGAAGAGCTGATGGTTCCCTTCTCTTACTTCACGCTTGGCACTTCGAACTTGAAACTCCCCGATATGCCCTGACGGGCACACTATAAACTCCAGGAAATGGAGAAGGACTTCCGGGTCAATGCCCGGTCGCGCCACGAGTCGCTCGCCGACAAGCTCTCATGATCGGACGAAAGAGTGCGTTTGACGCATTATGGGGTACCAGCGAAGGTATCGAAGACTCGCCCGAACTACCCCCTCTCTCCGCTGGCACCCTCCAAAGCGATAAACGCTCTTGGTTCGGGTTGAAGGCCGGGCCGTGCCGACCCGCTGCACCTTCAAAGAAGGGACCTGACACGAATGGCATGAAGTTAGGCGGCTGAACCCGCCGCATCGAGGCCAAAAACGCGGATGCTTTGCCCTTACTGGGCTTTATCTTCATGCCATTTGGACCTGACGCCGTCCCGTTTTTCCCGGGATACAGTCTGTGCGGAAATGCCACGTGGACGCCTTGATTACAGGCCCTAGCCCCAGGGGGTGGGGTAGCACCCTGAGCGCGTGGTGGCGCGGCGTGGGGTCCCCGGTATGGGAACGGCGAGATGCGCGGAATTTCAGAGACAGCGACATCAGCACGAACGACATCGACGTCGCCTTGTGTCGTCACCGACATCGGCGTGATCCTGGTCCTCTTATCATTGAGGGATGTGGCCTGCTGTAAATGCTTTCTCAAAAAGGGGTTACCTCCGCCTTCGTGCGGCACGGCGACGGAGGAACGTGACGGATCATGAAGGGATTCTTCTTGGGAGTTGTTACGCAAGGTGTACGACGTGGCGCTCCATTGAAGGCGCATTGTGGTAATGTCATAGGCAGGGTTTCATGGAGCCTTTGGGTTATAGGAACATAGAATAATGGCAAAGAACTGGATCAGATGGAAGATCGAGGGGGAGAGCCAGTACGGCTGGCTCGTCGGAGCAATCACGGCACTAGCCGTAGTGGGGGTACTTATCTGCGAGTTAGGTCGGGCACTTGCGACGTGGTTGCGGTGACTGGTTGTGCGTGGATGAGAAGAAAGAGATGCGTCGCACTTCGCGACTTGTCACCGTTCGGCTACAACATTAACCGTCTCGAAACCACCGACCAGGTGCTTTCGATTCAGACGCAATTCTGGGGACAGCCTACCAAACTGAGAATGGCCTGCCGAGAGGCATGTCCGAAGCGGCCGTGCGAGGTAGGGGCGAATGATGGTTCGCCCTTGCGTTGAGGCCTGGGGTTTGGAACGCGAGCGAGACGCTCGCTTGTGACGGCCCGGACCTCATGAGGCGTGCGAAGCACCCTTTGTGCTGGTGGCTCCAAAGCGGAAAACTCCCGCCGGCCCGGCGGAATCCGGATCAGTCCGGCCCTTCCACTTCGGCAGTTCCTCCGGACCCGGAGTCAGGCGTTGGAACGACCTTCCCAAAGTGGATGCGTGAGCTGATACTCCCCCCTGCGAGTCGTCCGAGCGATTCTTCTATTGCCATGCCCTGATGGAGGAAACTCGGATTGTGGAACGAGCCACGCGGAGCCAACAACCGATTCAACTGCAAGAATGTATCACGCAGGGACGCAGTGACGCAGGGAACGACAAGACAAGACCCTGAAGTAGTCTGTCTTTCCCCCTCCGCACTGCGTCCCTGCGTCACTGCGTGAGAACAACGTCGAAACAGTCTTCCAGCGAAATCGCGGCCAGGCATTGAAACCATCTTTGGCGGGTAGATGTGTGAGGCTTCGAATCCATCCTGTGAGTCGTCCGGAGGTTTCTTCCATCGCCGTGCCATTGGCCCAATGCACCAAATGCCCGGGGTTTGGGGCCGGGGCCCCAAGAACAATCCAGGTCGGCTCGGAGAATGGTGTGCACGGCACACCCTACGCGGTCGCCCCATTCGGAGCCGTGGAGAATGACGAAAATGGAGCTTTCCTCCTCTGCACTGCGTCTCTGCGTCACTGCGTGAGAACAATATCCAAACGGTCTTCCTTCAAGAGTATATCACGCAGGGACGCAGTGACGCAGGGGAAGAAGGGAGAAGACCCTGGAGAGAACCTTGAAATCTTCGTAGTCGCGCATGACAATGCCTCCAACACAGGTCCTTCACGAGACATCATATAGAACGGAGGTGCGGAGAATGACGGAGAACGAGATCGGAACCATCGTCGTCGAGGAGGTCATGGCGCTCCATCGGGAGCTCGGCCCGGGACTTTTGGAGTTCGTCTACGAGGTCTGCCTGGCCGACGCCCTGGAACGGCGAGGCCTGGCCGTCGAGAGGCAAAAGCCCGTCCCCATCGAGTATCGAGGCATCCGCTTCGAAGAGGGCTTCCGCGCGGATATGGTCGTCAACGGAAAAGTCATCCTCGAACTCAAGAGCGTCGAGAGGACGACCAAAGCCCATGAAAAGCAGGTCCACACGTATCTGCGGCTGACGAATATGAAGCTGGGCTATCTCCTGAACCTCGGCGAAGCCCTGATGAAGAACGGCATCGAGCGAATCGTCAATGGCCTGGAGGAATGACCTTCCACGTTCCTGCCGCGCGACGTGAGAACAGCGTCGCCGTGAGTTCAAGAAGAATGTATCACGCAGGGACGCAGGGAATGAAAGAGAAGACCCGGAAGCACGCTCTCTTTTCCTTTCTCTGCACTGCGTCTCTGCGTCCCTGCGTGAGAACAACGTCCAAACGGTCTTCCTCAAGGATTTTACCACTCAGAGAGGAATGACCTTCCACGCGACGTGAGGACAGTGTCGCCGTGAGTTCAAGAAGAATGTATCACGCAGGGACGCAGCGACGCAGGGAAGAACAAGACCCCGGCGAAGCCTGTCTTACCCCCTCCGCCCATTGCGTCTCTGCGGCCCTGCGCGAGGATATTCTTCAGAAAATCCGGCGTCGTTAGTCCTTTGCCCACAAGGACTTCCTGGATTTGTTTCACAATTTGTGTATGTTTCACTTTACAACTAACTCGCATGCGTCTATTATTCAGTCAGGACCGCCTCATGGCGGTTTCTCGCCGGGTATTGCGAGCCGGCGGGAGTTGTGAAGCGACCTGTGAAATACGGAAGGGAGAACTCATGAGCGGACCGTCGTGTTACAATTGCGTCTTTGCCCGTTGCGATCCCGAGGAGTGGCTGCGGTGCGACTACATGGGCGCGCCGCTGGTGCCGCGATGCGCCAACCAGCCCTGGTCCACGGGGAAACTGGAGGAGGTCTCGGGGACGCCCTGCCGCAACTACCGGCGCAAGCCCGACCCGCCCCGGGGCAACGTGCGTCTGATCCCCGTGAGCGACGGGGAATATGTCTATGTCGACGCAGCCGACTATGAGTGGCTCCGCCCGTACAACTGGCATTCGAACAATGGATACGCTGCGCGCAACGAGAATCACAAAACGATCCTCATGCACCGCCAAATCATGCAACCGCCCCAAGGGATGGTTGTGGACCACGCCGACGGGAACAAGGCCAACAATTGCCGATCCAATCTGCGGGTCTGCACCCCTGCGGAGAACCATCGCAACACACGCCGAATGACCGTCACAACTTCAGTCTACAAGGGCGTCACGTACGACAAGCGACGGCACAAGTGGAAGGCACAGTGCTGCTGCGAGAACAGGAGTCAGCGGGTTAGCCGTTGTGATGGGGAGGTCGAGGCGGCCCGAGCGTATGATCGCATGGCGGTCGAACACTTCGGCGAATTCGCGAGGCTGAACTTCCCGAGGGAGTGGCCGCCCGAGCGAAGAAAGCAGGTGTACGAGGAGCACAAAGCCCGGGAGAAGGGCGCGGAACCGCAAGCGCCCGGATAAGCGAGGGACGCGTTGAACCTCATCTCAGAAAAGAAAGAACTTGTCTCGCGCGGAGACGCGGAGGCGCAGAGAATGACAAGCCAAAACCTCGGACGAGCCTGCCTTGCCCCCTCTGCACTGCGGCTCTGCGTCACTGCGTGAGAACAATATCCGAACGGTCTTCCTTCAAGAATATATCACGCAGAGACGCAGGGACGCAGGGAATGAAAGAGAAGACCCGGAAGCACCCTCTCTTTTTCTTTCTCTCCGCACTGCGTCTCTGCGCGAGGTGATTTTGTTTCGTCTTCTGAAGACTCTTTCACGGGGCCGCGTTTCCGAGCCTCGCGTCGAGATCGCCGGCCGCGAATCCTTCGGCCGTGACGACGTGGCTCTTGTCCGTCAGGATCAGCCAGGGCAGGGACCGGACGCCCCAGGCGAACGTCGTCTTCTTGACGTCCGTCTTGATCGATCCGACGGGGATCGCGAGCCCCTGGTCCTTGACCCATTGCTCCAGAGCGGCGCCTTCGGTCTCCGCGGCCTGCACGGCGATCAGCGTCACGCCTTTTTGCTTGAGTTCCTCCGCGCGTTTGGCCAGGCTGATCACGGCGTTTCGCGACGGCCGCTGGTTTACATCAAAGAAGCATAGAAGGACAGCTCGGTCCCTGGCGGCGTCCAGGCCGATGTCCGCCAGCGGCGGCAAAGGCTTGCCGACCAGCGACGGCGGCTTGGGTGGCGTATACTGCCCCATGGTCCCTCGCGGACTGATGATGATCTCGACGCCGTCGGCCCCGCCTTCGGTCGTGACGATGCCGAACCAGCGGGCCTGATCCACCATCGCGTTGGCCTGGACCTCGGCCGGGCCGGCGCAGACGCCGTGAAAGACGAACCGGCCCTGATCGTCGGCCTTGACCTTCAGCAGTTGCGGTTGCCCTCGGCCATGGCAAAGCACATTCGCCTTCGGAACCGGCCTGCCCTCCTCGTCGACCACGTTGCCGCGAATGTCGAGGTCCGCGACTTTCAGAGCCATGGGCGGCAGTTCCATCCGCCCGTTCATCGCTTCGCCCGTGTTCGCGTCGACGTATTCATGGCCATAGCCGTCGGCCATGGCGTTCACCGAGAAACGATAGCCGAAGGGCAGGGCTCGAATTTCGTAGCGGCGGTTCGGACCGAACTGAAGGGGCTCATCATGCAGAGGCATCCCCCTCTCCCGGGGCCAGAAGTGCAGGAACACCCTGAGGCCGGGGACCTGCTCGCCCCGGACATCCGCAACTTTGCCCGACAGGACGACGCCCGGCGCAAGCTTGATCGTGAGACTCTCTGCGGCGGTTTGATCGAGTTCCGCGACGGCGGCCAGGTTCCGCTCCCGGCTTCTGACGAGGAGATATCGCGACTGAGCCGCCGCTTCTCCCATCATCGAGGGAAGACGCAGCTTGAACCTGCCCTGGGCATCCGCCAGGACATCGGAGACAGGCAGAGAAGGAACGGAAACAGAGGCGTTGGGGACCGGCTGACCGTTCGGGTCCACGACGGTCCCAGTGACGACGAAAGCCTCGGAACGCTGCGGCCCGCCCGACTCACGCTCCAGGGCCTTGGCGTCGAAGGATGGGTCCGGGGTGAGCGTGACATCCATCGTCCGCGTGCCTTCCACACGGACGGCATAGGTCGTCGGCCTGTACCCTGCGGCCAGGATCTTCAGCTCCAACCCCTCCGGATGTCGTTCATCGAACACCATCTCGAGCCGGCCTTCCATGCAACGGAGCAGCTCGCTCGTTTCGGAACGACCGTTCATTTCGTACGCCAGGCTCACAGCGAAGCTCTTGACCGGTTCACCGGTCCGAGCATCCCGCACCACGCCCCGAATCCTTGGCACGGGCTTCATCTTGACCACCTGCTCGTCGTCGGAGCTGGAGAGCTTGTGGTCCCGGAGAGTGAGAAAGCCGGTCTTGAACACGCTCAGGAGCGCCTCGCGATCCGGAACATGGGAAATCCGGACAAGGCCTTGTTCGTCCGTATCCGCTCCCCACAGTCCATATCGGGGGTCCTCCGCCAGCAGCGATTCAGTCGCCGTGCGGGCGTTTGCGATGGGGCGGTCGTTCGCATCCACAACGCGAACGGTCAGGGCCCGCCCCGGGCTCAGCCGAAACTCCAGCGGAGCGAGGTTCGGCTCGACGACCACCCGCCTGAGCGCCGGGACAAAGCCCGACGCCTCGACGAGCACGCCGGTCGATCCGCCGTCCTCTTCAGTGTCGGTTCGATCGTCGTCTGAGCAGTCGAACCGGAATCGCCCGTCGGCGTCCGACAGCGTGCAGGCGTACTCGTAACGAAATCCATAGCTGCACGCGGGGGCCAGGATGACCGCCGCACGGGACACAGGCCGCCCCTGATCGTCCAGCACCCGGCCGGTCACGGGCAAGCCCCTCGTCAATTTCGCAACGTGCTTGCGTTCGCCGAGCGATGCGATCTCCTCTGCCCGCATTCGCCGATTGGCCCAAGCATCGCCGATGTACTCGGGATGCTTGAAACCCAGGGAAATGTCGAGGGCCTCGGCGGCGACACCCTCGACTTGCCAGCGGCCGTCCTTGTCCGTTTGGACTGCGCGGTTGATGCGTGTCATGCCGCCGACTTCTTCTTGATAGGCGTCGACGCGGACCTGCGCGCCGGCAATGGGTTCACCGGCTTGATTTCGCACGATGCCGCCGATGGTCTGGGAAGGCGGCATTTTGACCGCGTGCCGTTCGGGAAGCTCCGCCAGCAGGTGGCTCGACATGAACGGGACTGAAGGCGACGACCAACTCTTGCAGAGCGTGGCGTACCCCGGTTTCTGGACCGTCACCTGTGTTGCGACCAGATTCGCCTTCGCCAAGGCGACCCGGCACTCGCCCCGGCTGTCGGTGCAATATAGAAACGTATGCGATCGGCGTTGCCCACCGTCATGGATCGCGTTGGCGACGACGACCGCATCGGCGATGGGCTTGCCGCTCTTGCCGTCAGCCACGGAAACCTGGATCTCGTGACGTTCGGACCGGCCCGCCATCGGGTCTTCGGCCGGCTCCAGGACGACGCGGATCTTCGCCGCGTGCTTCCGCATCTCCCATTGCATCGAATCCAGGTCCACTTCCGTGTACCGCATTTCGGCCTGGTTCGATCCGTCCGCCTCGCCTGTAAAGAAGGTGGGCTCGTCCAGGAAATGACGCAGGACGTTGCCCTTGTCGTCCATCAACTCGACCCGGATCTGCCAGGTCGCATCGGCAATCGGGAACCAGCCGATGCGGGCCGTAAGCGCCCAGGCGTTGCCATAAAGAGGTTCGACCCGCACCCACGGGACTTCGACCAGGCGAGGGTGATCCGCCGTGCCCGCGGCCAGATTCACCGGGATCTCGCGATTCAACACGAAATCGCCCGTGTACTCGCGACTGGTTGCCGCCGCGCCGCAGAGGGCGGTCTCGGCCAGGCACGCAAGAAGCAACCCAAGCGACGCCGGTCTCATCCGCCAGTTCCTCATGGCTTCTCCCCTTGAATCTTCGAATCGAGCTCATCGACACCGAATCCCTCCGCCCGGACCACGTGCTGGGCGTCGGTCAGAATCAGCCATGGGAGCGAGCGAACGCCCCAGGCCGAACGCAGCTTGTTGCCTTCGTCCGCGGCGACGCCGACGACGAGTCCGACGGCGTTCTGCCGGGTCCACTCCTTGAAGGCAGGATCGTCGGCCTTCTGTCCCTGAGCGGCCACCGCCACGGACATGATGCCTCTGGCCTTTAAGGTCTCCGATTGCTTCGCCAGTTGGATGACCGCGTTGCGCGAGGGCCGCTGGTTCATGTCGAAGAAGCACAGGACCAGCCGCTTGCCGTTCAATTCCTCCGCCGCCGCACCGAGCTGCAGGTCCTTGAGATCGGGCAGGGCCTTGCCGACCAGCAACGGTCCCGCAGGCGCGCCGCCGGTGACGATCAGGTCTACGGCGCCCAAATCCAGCGGCTCGTCGCTCCTGCCGCCCGCCATCGGGGCGACGGTGAACGAATGGCTCAGCCGGCCGATGAGCTCTCCGCGATACGTGCGAGCGGCCGTGGGCGGCTTGAAGGCCATGAAGTACAGGGTGTAGTTCCCCGCCGGCACGTCGTCGATGCGGAAGCTCCCGTCCTTCTCGACCTCCATGCCCAGGGAGCGGTAAGAGCCTTCGTCGGATTGGCTTCTCGCGTAGCGTTCCCCGGTCTTCCAGTCGATCTGGTCTCTCACTTCGTCAGCCATCGCCACCTTGCCGACGACGGGCCGGCCCACGCCCCCGATCGTCACATTCGCCGTTTCGCCCGCCTTGACCTCGATCGGCACATCGTGACTGAACAGGCCCCCGATCATGCGGCAGATCCGGACCTTGCCCGGCGGAACCCGTTCCATCACGAAATGCCCCTCTTTGTCCGCCACGGCGGCGCAATCGAACTGGACCCGCGGTGCGCTGCGGTCATAGGGCCTGTCGAACAAAGCTCGGATCTCCTTTTCCGCGCCCGGCTTGACGCCGATCAGGGCCTTGCCTTCCACGCGGCCCCAGGCTTGCAGCGTCACGTCCGGCGACTTGGCAAGGTCGCCCTCCGCCACTTCCGCGCAGCCCTTGTCATGGAGCACGACCAGGCGGTAGGCGTTTTCCTGGGCGGGAAAAGAGAAACGGCCGTCCTGCCCTGTCCGAACGAAAATGCTCTCGCGGCTCTGCTCGCTCCGGCCGTTGCGGATGAAGATCCCTTGAGAAGGCGTGCAGAGAAATACATCCGCCTCCGCCACGGGTTGCCCGTCTGCGAAGCGGACCGTCCCGCTGACGCCGGCCCCCTTCTTCATCTGGAGGTCGAACGTGACTTCGCCTTCCGCGTCGTCGAAAGAGCGGGACACGGCCGGCAGATAGCCCTCGGCCTCCACGCGGAAATAATGTCCCGGCCGGGGCTCACCGAAGGTGATCTCGTACTGGCCATCCGTAAATGGCTTCATATCCCGACGTTCCCAGTAGACCGGCCGGCCGTCGCCCCAGTCGATCCCGGGGCTGACGGTGAATTTTGAGATGGGCTGGCCGGTCTCTTTGTCCGTCACGCGCCCTTTGATCCGCAGCATCGGGAGCATCGTGATCGTGTGCTCCTGGTCCGAGGCGGTCAGGCGGTTGTTGCGAACGCTCATGTAGTGTTCCTTGCCCATATCGATCTGGACCTCGTCGGACGGTGCTTCCTCCCAGCGAAACCGCCCTTCTGCGTCCGTATCGACCCGCCATTCCAGGGAACGATGCCCTCGCCAGGTATCGGCCTAGACGAACGCTCCGGCGACCGGATTGCCCGCTTTGTCCACGATGCGGCCGCGAAGCGTGTGCCCTCGCTCCAGCTTGAACTCGATGGGAGCCATGCCCTTCTGCGGGAGAGGCTGCTCCAATTCAGGGGCGAAGCCTCTGGCTTGGACGGTGAGGACCATCTGCTCCGGCCGGACGTTCTTGAACTCGAATCGGCCGTCCTTGTCCGTGGTCGTATCGGGATAGTGACTGCCGAAGCGGTCCGAGCCCTGCGCGACCGTCGCTCCTTCGATCGGCTTGCCGTCCATGTCGACGACGCGGCCGGCCACCGTGACGCCTCTCTTCATGACCATCACGCCGGTCTGGCTGCGAAGCGACTCGATCGGAGGCGCAGGGGTCTTGCCGAACATCTCGTCGCTGATGTAGTCCGGGTGCGAGAGTCGAAAAACGACTTCATTGAGCCGGGCAGGCATGATGTCGCATCGCCACCGCCCCTCGGCGTCTGTCTTCTCCGGGTGATCCCAGATCGAGACCCGCTCGACCTGGCTGCTGCCGTCGGACGGCACGAGCAGGCTCACGGTGGCTCCCTCGATCGTTTTGCCTTCCTCGTCGCGGACGACGCCCCCGATGATCGTCCCCGGCTCCATCGCCAGGGTGTACTCCGCGGGAACCTGCAGAGGCGTCCCCCTCGCGCGCCACCCGGCGATGAGAGGCACGAGCCCCTCTTTGCTCGCCTTCACACCGAGATAGCTGAGCCTGGGCCCATATTCGATCCGGCAACGGCCCTGCTCGTTCGTGACGTCCTCGCGGGTCTGGCCGTCCGTTTGGATCTCCAGCTAGACGCCTGCGATGGGCTCCTTGTTCTGGCGGCCGACGACTTGAAACTCCAGAACCTTGTTGGATGCGAACGCCCCGCCCGCCTCTGTGCCCTGCCCCATCGCTGCGGGCAATACGGACAAGACCGTCCCCACCACTCCCGCCGCCAGATGATGCCATGTCCCTCTCATAGAACCGTCCTTTCTCACTCACTTCGTCTTTGATTCGATCGCTTCGATCTGACCGCCCAGCTCGTCCAATCCGAAGCCCTCTGCCGTCACATTATGATTCCTGTCTGTCAGGATCAACCAGGGTATGGCCTTGACGCCCCACGCGTATCGCTGCTTCTCGAAGGCTGTTTCGAGCATCTGCGCCTTGAACGGCGCCTTTTGATCCACAAGCCACTGATCCAGACTCGCCCGATCCATCGAGGCGACCTGAACCGCCACGACCTCGATTCCTTTGTCCTTGAGCGAATCCAGCCGGCCCGCCAGCCCCTGCACCATCGCGCGAGACGGACGCTGCTGCTGATCCATGAACACAATCAGCAGCGGTTTGCCCCCGGCGTCCGGCGGCGGCAGAGATTCGAGACCCTTGACCTGCTCCAGTCGCTTTCCCTTGAGGCTCGCGTGTTGGCGGGGATTCTCCGCGAAGGGACTTCGTCCCGTCGATTGTCGCGCAGGCCGCAGCACGATCCGGACGTCCTGACGGCCGGCCTCGGCCTTCATGTTGCCCCATCCCTGGGGATTCTCCGAGAAATTGGCTTGCAGATGGACGAGGCCCGCGCAGATCCGTGTGAATTGGAATCGGCCGTTCTCGTCCGTAGCCGCGGTCTTCGGTGGCTGGCCCACGTCGCGGGAGGCCGTGTTCAGAAAGATCGGGACGCCGGCCACCGGCCGATCGTTGGCGTCCACCACGACTCCGCCAAGCGATGCGTTCGCCACGGGCAGCGAGATCTTCCCCAGGTCGGTCGTCGCGCCGGCCTGGTTGGAGACCTCGATGTCCACGTACGACTTGGGGCCGTAGCCGGAGGCGTCCACGCACAGGCGGTGCGTGACCGCGCCGTCGGCCGGCGGCACAGCCGGGATGGAGAAGGCGCCGTCGGCGTCGCACAGCGTCTCCATTCGCACGTTGGAGACCATTCCGCTGACGTGCGCCAGCACCGCCACGCGGGCCGCGGGGATGCCGGCGCCCCCTTCGGCCGCGACAACCCCCTTCACAGTCACGCCGGGAGCGAGTGCGACCTTCAGAGGTTCGTCGAACCTGGCGACCTCCGTGATTCCGGCCCAGCCCCGCTCCTC
>JBDKUU010000644.1:0-10894 GCA_039679525.1 Phycisphaerales bacterium
CACAAGTCCACGCTCCTGATCGCGGGCCTGTTCTCCTTCCTCAACGCCGGCAGCGGCACCAACCAGAGCAACCACATGTACAAGCTGGGCCCGGTCCACCAGGGCGTCGTCGAACGCGGCTCCAAGACCGGCAGCGACTCCTACATGCTCTGGCCCGCCAAGGTCGGCGCGTTCACCGTGGTCATGGGCCGCCACTACCGCAACTCCGACACCTCGGACCTGCCCTTCTCCTATTTAATAGAGCACGAGGACGAGAGCGTGCTGGCCCCCGGCGTGAACCTGCGGAGCGTCGGGACGATCCGCGACGCCCGCAAGTGGCCGCAGCGCGACCGCCGCAAGGACCCCAGGAAGCTCGACCACATCAACTTCAAGCTCCTGAGCCCCTACACGATTCAGAAGATGATCAACGGCCGGGACCTGCTGCGAAAGCTCAAGGCGACCACCGGGCCGATCTCCGACTACTTCATCTATCACAGCGTGAAGATCCCCGGCTCATCCCTGGAGCGAGGGATCGCCCTGTATGAGCTGGGCATCGACAAGTTCGTCGGCAATTGCCTGATCAAGCAGCTGGAAGGCAAACATTTTCGGACCGTGCGGGATCTGCGGGCGGCGCTGCGACCCGAGACCGGCATCGGCCTGAGCAAGTGGATCGACCTGGCCGGCATGCTCGCGCCCGAGGAGGTTGTGCTTGGCTTGCTCGACGAGATCGAGTCCGGAAAGGTCGCCGCGCTGGACGAGCTGAACGCCCGGTTCGGCGTGATCCACGCCAACTACCCACGATACGAATGGACCTGGGCGGCCGACGTCCTTCAGAAGCTGCTCGGCAAGACCATCGACGAGATGACCGCCGAGGACGTCATCGAGATGACCCATCGCTGGCGGACCGCCGTAGTGGACCTGGACAATCAGCTCCACGCCGACGCGAAGAAGGAGTTCTCGCCGACGGTTCAGACCGGCTTCGGCCTCGACGGCGACGAGGATGTCAAGCAAGCCGACTTCGCGGCCGTCCGCGGCACGTTCGAGGCCGACGGATTCGTCGCGGAGATCCAGAAACACATCCAGGCGAAGACCGCACTGGCCAACGACCTGCTGAGTCGCGTCGAGCCCCTGCGGTCCGGCGCATGAGAGGGGAACGTCATGAGAGTGATCATCGAACCGAACTATGAAAGAATCTCGCAGTGGGCCGCGAACTACGTCGCCCGCAAGATCCTGGACTTCGAGCCGGCGATCGACAGGCCGTTCGTCCTGGGCCTGCCCACGGGGTCCTCGCCCGTCGGCATGTACCGCGAGCTGGCCGCGATGAACAAGGCCGGCAAGCTTTCCTTCGAGCACGTCATCACGTTCAACATGGACGAGTACGTGGGGCTGCCGCAGGCGCATCCGGAGAGCTACTACTCTTTTATGTGGCGGAACCTCTTCGGGCACATCGACATCCCGAAGCGGAACGTCAACATCCTGGACGGCAACGCCCCGGACCTGGAAGTCGAGTGCGCCGAGTACGAGGGCCGCATCCGGCAGGTCGGCGGGATTCACCTGTTCGTCGGCGGGATCGGGGCCGACGGGCACATCGCGTTCAACGAGCCGGGCTCGTCGCTGGCCTCGCGGACGCGGCTGATGCGGCTGACCCCGGACACGCGGGTCGCCAACGCGCGGTTCTTCGACAACGATCCGAAGAAGGTCCCCGAGACGGCGCTGAGCGTCGGGGTCGGCACGGTGATGGACGCCCAGGAGGTGCTGATCATCGTCAACGGGTCCAACAAGGCCCGGGCCCTGCGGCACGCCATCGAGGAAGGCGTCAATCACATGTGGACGATCAGCGCCCTGCAGATGCACCCCAGCGGCATCATCGTCTGCGACGACGACGCGACGCTGGAGCTGCGCGTGGGCACGGTGCGGTACTTCAAAGAGGTGGAGGCCGCAAGCCTCGACCCCGCCACGCTCCTGGCGTGAACGGACTAACGTGAACGGACAAAATAAAAGAAGGTAAGAACGCGGGAGCGCCCGACGTTCTTACCTTCTTTCCTTCCTACGTTCCTACCTTCTATCTATTTCTTCTCGGCGGTCGCCGGAGCGGCAGGCTTCACCTCGGTCTGGGCGCCGGCGGAAGCAGCCGGGGCCGTCGTCGCGGGCGGAGCCGTCACCGCCACCTCTTCGGTGGGGTACACGATCTTGGCCTTCTCCTGCAGGGAACCGATGTACTTGCGGAACGCCTGCTGCGTCTGGGCCGCCTTCAGATTGGCCAGGATCCGGTCCTTGGCCTGCTCGAACGTGATCGTGTTCGGGTCCTGGTGCTCGGTGACCTTGATGATGTGGTAGCCGAACTGCGTCTCGACCACGTCGCTGACTTCGCCGACCTTCAGGCTGAATGCGGCGTCTTCGAACGGCTTGACCATCTGGCCCCGGCCGAACTTGCCGAGATCGCCGCCCTGGGCGGCCGACGGACAAGCGGAGTTTTCCTTCGCCAGCGCCGCGAAATCGCCGCCCTCTTTCACCTGCTTGAGCACGCCCTCGGCCTTCTCTTTGGCCTTGGCCTTGACCTGGTTGGGGTCGGCGTTCGGGTCCGTCGGTTCCGTCGAGATCAGGATATGGCTGGCCCGGACCTGCTCGGGAATCTGGAACTCTTCCGGATTCTTGTCATAGTAGTCCTTCACGCTGGCGTCGTTGACGACCAGGCTGTTGGGGTCCTTGAGCTCCAGGAGCTTGACATACTTCATCTGCTTGGCCCAACCCGCCTTGAACACTTCGAAGTTGCCGCCCTGAGCCTCGTACATCTGCTTGTAGGACTCGAGCGTCTGCGGCGGCTTGGCCTCGCCGAGCTTCTTGCTGATCTCGGCGACCACCTGCTCCGGCGTAACGTCGATGCCCGCCTGCTTGGCCTCCTTCTCCAGCAGATGCTCGATCACCATCTTGTTGGTCATGTTCTGCATGATGAGCTTCTCCTGCTGGGCGGCGAGATCGGGCGATTGGGCGGCCAGCTTCTGGAGCTGCGGCCCGTATTCCTCCTGGACCGCCTGCTTGACCTGGCTCTCCTTGATCTCGAAATCGTCGACGTTCGCCACAACCTTGTCCACCGGAGGCTTGGGCGTCTCGGTCTGGGCCGCGGCCTGGGCGCCGGCTTGCGGGGCCGTCTGTGCAGCCGGGGTGTTCGGACCGGGCGCCGCCGGGGGCTGCTTCTTTTGGCATCCCGCCCCACAGATCCCAAGCAAAACGACAAACGATCCGGCCACCATCGCAAAGCGACGGACCGACCCAGCAACGACATTCTTCATCATGGTGCTCCGATAGAAGGTTGGTCAATCGGGCTCCCGCGAGCCGTTCTCGGCCGCATCCGGGGACCCTATCCAAGCGGAACGGCAAAGGGCTGTATACCGATTGGAGGCGAATTAGGTTCTCATTATTCCAGCCGGGACCGCCCGCGTCAAACAATTCCCACCCGGACGAGGAACTCGATGACTCTGCCGGAGCGTGGGGAAATCCCTATTGGAAGAGAGCCGCAGCGCCGCCGACAATGGCTTCTTTGTTCCGAATGAACTGACCATACCTCCGGAGTCGGTCATGCCCGCTGAATTCAAGGACTATTATGACGTCCTCGGCGTCGCTCGAAACGCCAGCGGCGAGGAAATCAAGAAGGCGTTCCGCAAGCTCGCCCGCCTGTACCACCCTGACGTCGCCAAAGACAAGACGACGGCCGAGGCCAAGTTCAAGGAGATCAACGAGGCCAACGAAGTCCTCAGCGACCCGGAGAAACGGCGAAAGTACGATCAGTTGGGGGCAAACTGGAACCATCCGGAACGGCAGCAACCACCGCCTCGGAGCGGGTTCGACGGCGGTCGCGAAGACGCTTCGGAATTCCATTTCGAGGGCACGGGCTTCAGCGATTTCTTCGAGCAGTTCTTCGGCAGCCGCGGCGGTCCGTCCGGCGGTTTCGGGCGAACACGGGCCGATGGCATGGGGGCCGGAACATTCCCCCGGCAGGGCCAGGATATCGAGGGCGACATCCTGGTGACGTTGGACGAAGCGCTGCACGGCTCGACGCGCACGATCCATCTGCAGCGCGCCGATCCGCGCACCGGGCAATCGGCCGCGCAGACCTTGCGGGTGAAGATCCCGCCCGGCGTTCGGGAAGGGCAGCTCATCCGTCTGGCGGGCAAAGGCCAGGAAGGCGCTGGCGGAGGCGACCCCGGGAACCTGTATCTGAGGGTGAAACTCGCCGAGCACCCCGACTTCCGCGTGCGCGACGCCGACCTGTATTACGATCTGGATCTGGCCCCGTGGGAAGCGGTGCTGGGCGCGACCGTCGACATCCCGACTCTGGACGGATCGGTGTCCTTGAAAGTGCCCGCGGGCACCACGGCCCAGCGGAAACTGCGTTTGCGCGGGAAAGGTCTGCCCGCGAGCGACGGAACGCGCGGTGACCTCTATGCCGTCGTGTCCATCCAGATCCCGGCGCATCCGACGTCGGAACAAAAGGCTCTGTGGGAACAGTTGGCCGCAAAATCGACGTTCAATCCGAGGCAATCCTCATGAGCAAACGGTCTGTTCACCACGGCTCCCCGTCGCGAGCGATGGAGCTGTTCGAGCCCAAGCCGAACGTTCTGTACAGCCTCGACGCAACCGCCGTTCTCGCGGGCGTCCCCCGCCGCTCCATTGTGATCTATTGCCGCGCCGGCCTCGTCCGACCTGTCGTTCAACCACCCTATGGAGCGATGGAATTCACAGAAGAGGCGATTTATGCCCTGCGGCGAATCGAGCGATTGCGAACGGTCCAGGGTCTCGATCTGGCCTCGATCAAGGTCCTGTTGGATCTGCTCGATGAGGTGGAGCGTCTGCGCGCCGAGGTGCGATTCCTGCGCCATCGGGGAACATCGTCTTGATCACCGCCGGCCCGTGGAGGATTGTGACCGGAGTCGCACCATTCCCGATGCGTTTCTTGCGACGGTTCCGCAGCTCAATCGTCTTGATCTCAGCGGCCAGCCTATCCCGGCGGAGGTAGTGGATGCGGCCTCGGATTCTCTTGCAATACTGCCCCGCGCAATGTAGTGTGAGAGGGAACTTGCGCCAACGTAGCTCAACGGTAGAGCTCTGGTTTTGTAAACGAACACGGCAATCCCCACTATTTCATAACTATCGCCCATTTCGAGACTTACAACTTGGCATATATCGCCCAAATGGCACGATTTGCCTCGTTTGGTTGTAGTCGGGTTGTAGTTTTGCGACACGTCCTGTCGCCTTAATCGCCCAAGAAACAGTTCGTCAAACGTCCCCCCGGGTAGCCGATTCGAGCCCATCACGGCGGGTCACACCACGCATCCGGGCAACCAGACGGCCGGCTCCAGTCAGTCGTCCAAGGCCGCCCCCAAGCTCCAACCTGCCTCAACCGTGGGCCTGCCGCCCCACTCCTCAGCTTCGCGCCTTCTCTCGTTCAATGAACCGTCGGGGACGACGGTATGCGTAGTATGGGTCCAAGCAGTCGCCTGGGCCCCTTATGAAAGGAATCATATGCAGGCAGTCAGAAGACACATCGAACCTATGGATCGCCACGGCGACCGGGCCCGGGGTCTGCGCACGGAGTAAGGGACAGATGGCAAAGAAAGAACTCAGGAAACGCAAGGAGACGGCCGCCGGCAAACGTGTGCTGGTCTGGCATGTCTTTCGTTGGAAGGAACGCTATGCCGTCGATCCACGGGACTGGCCCGCCGAACGCGGACTGCTGTTCGTCCGCCAGGTCGTATCGCCGGTCGACACCGAGTCGACCCACTACCTCGGCCAGCTTCGTGACTT
Source organism: Phycisphaerales bacterium (assembly GCA_039679525.1). Taxonomy (GTDB): domain Bacteria; phylum Planctomycetota; class Phycisphaerae; order Sedimentisphaerales; family Anaerobacaceae; genus PLanc-01. The sequence goes on from JBDKUU010000644.1 coordinate 5,782, forward strand.
GGAGACGTTGGCCAGCGACTGGCGACAGTATCACGTCTGGAAGAGCATTTGGGAAGATCTGCGGGCGCTGACCGCCACGCAGGCTCGCATCCATCAGGGCTACCTTCTCGATGAGCATCAGCAGCCGCTCAAGGAGGTCCAGATCGCCGCACGGCTGCACGCAGACCTCGAGGAGACCCGGCGGGCACTCGAGGCCCTACGCGCGGTGAACCTGATGGAGCGAGTGCCGCTGCCGCCGTTTGGCGAAATCAAACGCGCGCAAGCGGAACAGAACGAAACCAACGGGCGAGACAAATCACTTTGCGCCGCGCAAACTCGCACAAGAAGAAGATCTTGCGCGCAAGACGATGCAAGTGTCGCGAACGCTCCCGTTGGAGAAGGGGTGGAAAACCGTCCTGGCGCTGGCGAAATCAGCGATTCGGGGCCATCCGGCGGTGCAGGTGGGCCTGTTCCCGCTGCCGCCGAAGAGGGTTTCTCTTTAAAGGGAAACGGCTTAAACGGCAACGGCAATCCCAACCAGAATGAAAAAACGACTAACGGCTCAACCGAAGACCAAGCCGAAGCCGAAGGAGTAGCCGAGCCAAGTCCCACGCAGGTGAAAGGTGGAACCGCAGCCGAGCCAAGCCCACCCACCACCCAGGGGGCCCCAAACGCAATGAATCGCGTTTGGGAACCCGAGCCGATCAAGCCGAAAGGAGCCGAGGCGGAGGGAGGAGTAGCTCCCGTCCGACATACGGGACCGAAACTCCCTCCCTCCTCGCTTGACGGCCACACGACGACCATAGGCTCCGCTGCACGGCAGGTAATCCGCAGGCTCTCGCCCGACGCCCAGCAGTTCGCCGAATGGGTGTACGTCAAGCTCGGCCTGTCCGATCCGCCCAACAGCGAGCCATGGCGTCGCGAGGTCGCGGCCATCGGCGGCGTCTGGATCTTCGCGACAATGAACCTGCCGCCCACGCACCTGGAGGACTACCGCAAGTGGGCTTACAAACGCGCGGAGGACCTGCGGGACAAGCGAGCCCAATACGCCAATCACACCCGCAAGTGGATGAGCGACGCCAAGTTCGAGGTCCGAAACCGAAAGAAGAAAGTCCGCTGACTGATGTAACACGAGGGTATACAAGGAGTTAAGAATTGTGGATAGCTATTTTGGACAAATCAGGCCACGCCTTCGCAGGCGAAAAACTACGCACACAAGTCACGGCTCCAGCGGTGTTTACGTCGCGGGTCCTTCCTGGCAAGAAGCGGTCAGCGGTTCGGGGCCGGGCGCCTTGTCCGGGCTCACAGATTTTTTATTTGTGGTGTTCCGTACACAAGTCCCTGTGTCCGCGACACTTGCGCGAGGTGGACGCCAGGCAGGAGACTCCCCTGGGCACCAGAATCACTGTTTCCAAGCTGCAAATGCAGGTTCTCAGCGGGGTCCGGAGCGATGTTCCGCTACTGTTTTATGAGCCGACGGAGACACCACGGGGATCGCCCAATAGGAAATCAGCTGGCAGCTCTCTGGCGTGTCCTCTATGTCACGGTTACGGCGAGCCAGATCCATGGGATGTCAACATGAAGGAGATCGGAATTCGTCTTCTTGACACTCCCCGCTTAGGCAAGCATAATCGGCCCGTTGGTGCCTATTCCGCAGGTGCGAACGAGGATTGAGAGGCGGTGCGGCAGTGCGTCGGGATCTGGCTCGGGTCCTTCGTTCTTCGTGGTGCACTGCGAGGTCATTTGTTCGTAGGAGCGAGATCACGCTGCTATGGTTGGCTGTGGCTGAGACGAGTGGCGACGCCCTACAAGTACCAGGAAGGGAAGTGATACATGTCAAGACGGGCATCCTTGAGCCAAGTGAACGCGATCAAGGTTCGCCAGTGGCTTACTGACTGGGACGATGTGGAGTGGTCGAAAGCGCAGAAACGTGCTGAACCGCCTCACTGGTTCTACCAGTTCAACATGCCAGCCGCTGATCTTAAAGCCCTCAGTGGCATCTATGCTCGCACTACGAGTCGCCAGCGGGGCACGGAAGATCTCGGCATTCAACGAAGGCATGAGCCGCAGCGTTCTCAGGAGATCGGCGAATTCGTACGTTTCGGTTATCCCTGGTCGGAGCTCAGCAAGCAGAGGCGTCAATCAGGGGAGTTTCGGGACCTGCGGAAACCAGGCTGGCTTCCTACGGCCATAGTCGTCAACATACTCACTTCAGGCGACCGAAGACTCGGGAAGACTGTAGATAAGTCTGATCTGCTCACGATGGAGGACGGGACAGACGGGTTGGCGGTCTTGAAGCTACCGAGGGGATACTCAGGTCCAGGCTGGACCTATAGATCTCTCCCGCCGATTGAGGTTATCGACGGACAACACCGTCTCTGGGCATTCGAAGATCTGAAATTGAATGGGGACTTCGATCTGCCGGTAGTCGCGTTCGTCGGGTTGGATTTGAGTTGGCAAGCTTACCTATTCTACACGATCAATATCAAACCGAAGAAGATCAACGCCAGTCTCGCCTTCGATCTCTATCCGCTTCTGAGAACCGAAGACTGGCTTACGAAGTTTGAGGGGCATGTCGTTTACCGGGAGACTCGTTCTCAAGAATTGGTTGATCTTCTTTGGTCCCATCCTGAGAGTCCGTGGTATCACAGGATCAACATGCTTGGCGAGAAGGGTTTCAAGGGAGTGATGGTTACTCAAGCGGCGTGGGTCCGGTCTTTGCTGTCCGCGTTCATCAAGAGTTGGGAGGGTTCTGGCATTGCGATAGGTGGCCTGTTCGGTTCCGTCGTAGGGCAGCACGAGACGGTGTTGCCTTGGAGCCGCTCAGAACAAGCAGCTTTCATCATTGTTGCGGGGCAACTTCTGAAAGAGGCTGTTTGCGGGTCGGAGCAGCCCTGGGCAAAGTCGTTGCGAAAGGAAAAGCAGAGCACACTATTCGACGAGAAAGATGACCCGGCATTTTTGGGCCCCTACACCCTCTTGAACCAGGATCAAGGAATCCGGATTATTCTGCAGGTGATAAACGACCTATGCTATGTGTCCGCCGATGCACTGTCGCTTGACAAATGGGGTGGACGAAAGGGTTCGGGTGGGTCGGACGTAGATCAGGTTACTGAAGGTGTTGTGTCACTCAGGAAGACGGCCAGAATCTATGGGTTTTTAAAGGCCATAGGCGAAAGCATGTCGTCCTACGATTGGCGAGCATCAAGCGCACCGGGTCTTACGGAGGAGCAAGCAACCCAGAAAGCCGCCTTCCGTGGCAGCGGTGGATACAAGGAATTGCGTCGGCATGTGCTCCGCCATATCGCGAGCAGCAAGGGTAGTGTGGCTTCTGCCGCCAAAGACGTACTGCAGCGGTTGGGGTACTAGCAGATGGCACTGAATCCTGCCCAGCAAGCCAAGCTCAGTGCGGCTAGCCGCCAATCCGTTCGTAAGTATTTGGGCAACGTTCGCCGGAATTGGGGGACGAAGCGTTGGTTGTCTCTACGAAATCGGTACCAGATCGATTGCACGAAGCATATCAGGGATGACACAAGACCAGGTAATCGTCTCATTCACACCCATATGGGCGAATACGTGGCGGCATCAGCCATCACACACTGCCTCGACGGGTGGTCGTATCTTGCCAGAGCAATGGACTCCGAACTCGCAGGAGATCCCGATGCTGCACGTCATTTAGGTTATTACGCTGAACTTCGCGCTGCCATGTCCCTGTTGGCTTCAGAAGGAATTGGGGTATTCGACGAGAGACATGTCATTGTGCTGCCAAACGGTCGATGTGACTGCCTCCCAGCAACCCGCACACACACATTCGCATGGGATGCACTGGCGCACTGGGCGTCGACAACCGCGGGGACCACCACCGTATTCAGTGTTATACGTCCGGGCGGGGTTCCCCTCCTAGACTGGCTATATCAATTCTCGGCTGGGGCGACATTCGTCGCTACTCAGTGGCTCCTGGAATGGGGCTTAGATCTCAAGAGATTGACTGAGGATAGAGAGTCGCGGAATCTCTCCAGTTACCGTCCCACGGCATTTGCCTCACCGGGTGCCAATGCACTGAAGGAGACACTTGCCAATATCCGTCGACTGTGGGAGTTGTGCGAACCGGGAGCGGAAGCTCCCTTTCCTGTGCTGGATCGCCATCTTCTGAGACTCAGCATAGAGTTGTCATTTCGTAATTCCCACGCTTATGGGAGAACTCGGAAACAGGCGAAGGCGATGTTCGCTCGACGGGTACAGGCAATGGTCCGAAGCATTGCCCCAAGCGAATTAGCGAATGAACAATGGATACAGTTCCTGACATACTCAGACCTTGCAGACACGCCCCAAGTGATACTTGATGCTGCAGGGGACGTTGGTCCAGAACATCTCAATCATTCAAAGCAGGTCTTGGCTCGTGCATTGCTTCTGCTGCGTGTTGCGACAGGATCCAGTCAGGATCTTCTGAGTGGCTTGGCAGGGGTAGACCGAGGCGAACTTGAGTTCTGGTGGTCTAGGGTCGGTGAGAGTCGGGGATTCTGGACCAATGGCAACCCTCCGGTGGATTTCGCCGATCTCTGGAAAGACGTATCGGATGCCTTGAAGGATCTCGACGGATGGATGACTGCACCCGGCGCAATTGTTTCCCACAATTCAATGTGGCATGATAGGAGCGCCGCGGTTGCCGCCATTACACTCGGTTCTTCCGAAAGGACCGCTCTCTGGGGGCTTGGCCTATGAAGTACATGGGCTCCAAGCGGATGATGCTTACTAACGGACTTGGTACGTTGCTCAAAGAAGAGGCTGCCACACGCAAGCGAGTAGTCGACCTCTTCTGTGGGGCCGCAAGCGTCGCGTGGTTTGCAGCCCAGAACACTCAGCGGAAGGTTCTGGCCTGCGATCTTCAAACCTACTCGATCATTCTTGCCGCAGCAGTACTGAGCCGCACGGAACCGGCTGATGAGAACACACTCAGCCAGATGTGGTTGAAGGCGGCGGAGACTCGACGGACTAAGCTTTTGACGTGGAAGGCCGCAGCCAAGCTCGACCGAACACGATATAACACTGCGACATGGGCTGCAAGGGCCCGTTCCCTCTGTGAGACCGAAGTTGCTGATTGTGTACTCTGGAATAGCTATGGTGGGTATTACTT
>JBDKUU010000645.1:0-2108 GCA_039679525.1 Phycisphaerales bacterium
CGGCCCGCAACGTAAAACCATTTACTATTGGCGACCCGTCGTTTACCATTTGCCTTTTCACTCGGCCGAATCGTTGCCAAAGAAAGGATATGCGTACGCTGCCATGCTGATCGGATTGAAGCTCGACATCGGGTTCGCACAAGAGCAAGTGTATCGCCGGCTCTACGGCTCGCGCGACATTCTCCCGTTTTTGAAGGAGCTGGGCTTCGGGGCGATCGAAACGCCGGTGGGCCCGGAGACCGATCTGGGCCGGTTGCGGGAGCACATCGCCCGCTGCACGGAAGCCGATCTGAAGGTCTCGCTTCATCCCTACTCCGAGGCGACCATCTTCAACGCCCTGTACTTTTCGCCCGAGGCGGACAACCCCTGCCGGCAGATGCACGAGCGATTCCTCGCGATCGCCGGCGAGACGGCCCGGCTGCAAAAGTGCCCCACGATTGTGAACATCCATGGGGCCGCCGCCGGTATCGACGAGGCCCGCGAGCAGCTCCTGAGCCGCTCGATCGCATTCCTCACGTGGGCAGGCCAGTGGTGCCGCGACAACGCCTCCGAAGTCACCGTCACGGTGGAACTGCAGATCAGTCCGGACCCCGGCGAGCCCCGTCAGCGGATCGGCGACACCTTCGCCGAACTGCTCGACGTCTCGACGAAGAGCGGCGTGGGGGCCTGTTGGGATTTCGGCCACGCCTATTGGAACACGCGTCGCTTCGGCTGGCCGATCACGCCGCCCAAGGCGTTGCTCAAGCGGATCGTGCACGTCCACTGCCACGACGCCTCCACAGAGGACCATCAGCCGCTGGTGCACGGCGCGGTGCCGTGGCGGGAGTTCATCCAGATCCTGGTCAAACACGGCTTCGACGGCCGGGTGATTCTCGAAGTCCCGCCGGACTCGTTCCTTCGAGCCGGCGGTATCGACAGTTTGATCGACTCCGCCAAAGCCCTGAAGAACCTCCGCCAGGAGATTTCGCTCAAGAGCCGTCCGCAGTGACGAACCACTTGGCCGTCGAGCGCCGCTCGACGCTGAATTGGAGGCTCGTCTGGGCCGAGAGATTCTCCAGGAGGATCCGGAGCCGGCGGGTCTTCTCCGCGGGGTCCTGGATCTTGGCGATGCAGGCCGAGGGATCGATGTTGTAGGCGATCGTGCGAGCCTCCTTCGAATCCGTCTCGTTGAGCAAAGGCATTTCCAGAGTCTCCTCCAACGCCCTCAGGAATTCCTCCAGCGAGTGCACGGTTCCGGCGCCCGCCCTCACGTTGGGGTCGGGCACGCCCGCGTATAGCGTGACCCGCCCGCCTTCGAAGGGTTTGGGCAGTTCGTGCAATTCGAATCGGCCCCTGGCGACAACGACCTCCCGTTCGACAGGGCGATTGACGAACCGGATCTTGCGGCCGGTCTCCTCCGCCAGGATCTGCTCCAGGGCCTTCAGTTTGGCCTCGACTGAGGCCGCCGGGCGCACGATCCAGTCGCCGGGCAACGGCAGGTTCAGACCCCTCGCGGGGCTGTCGTACTCGTGCTTCTTCAGTTCCAGAACCAACCACAGCATCTGGTCGAGATTGCCCGTGCCGCCGGAAAAGCCCCAGAGGCTCAGCCCCTTGTCCCAATGGAAGACCAACTGATCCGGCAGGGGCTCCCCGGGTCGGCGCGATCCGATATCGTACTGGTTCCGTTCCGGAATGAACGGCGGCGCGATGTGCTTGAGGACCTGACCATCCTCCAGGTGGTAGACCCTGTCGAATCGCGCGTGCCAGTCGAGAGCCTTGGACGGAGGCGCGAAGCTGCCGCTCTTGAGGCTCTCCAGCAACTGCGCCAGGTCGAACCCCGTCGCCTGGACGGCGTGGCTCTCATCGAGGAGCACGAGCCACGGCAGGGCCCGCACGGTCCAGTCTCGCGAGAGGGCGGACATCGTCGCCGCGGTCGTCCCCATGGGGAAGGGCTGGCCGATCTGATCAAGCCACTCCTGCGAAGCGGCTTTGTCCGGCTCGCCCACCTGGATCAGCAGCACCGCCAGTCCGCTCTGGGTCAGGGGCTTCGCCTGCGTCACGAGGTCCTGCACGAATCGCCGCGAAGGCCTTTGGTTCATGTCGAAGAAGCAGACGAGCACGCGTTTGCC
>JBDKUU010000646.1:0-2624 GCA_039679525.1 Phycisphaerales bacterium
GGTCCTGCTGGCCACGTCGCCCGTGCGAAAGCTGATCAGCGAAGGACGCGAGGGCGATCTTCCCTCCGTGATCCGGGCCTCCCAGCGCGAGGGCATGCAGGATCTCACGGAGAACCTCTGCAAGCTCGTGCAGGACGGCTGGATCGATCCGAAAGACGCCTACAAGTATGCTCCCAACGCGGAAGAACTGAAGATGGCCCTCAAGGGCATCCGGACAACCGCCGAGGGCATTCTCTAATATTTGGCTCTAGTATTTGACAAAGTGGAGTTCTGAATGACAGGGTCGCTGCTGATGGCCGTCGAGTACGGCGGCTATATCTCGATCGTAAAGCTGGTGGTATTCCTGGCCTGTTATTTCCCCTGGCTGCTGCTGCTGGGCTGGGCGCACAGGGACGCCAAGGCGGTGGAAACCAACGTTCCGCTCTGGATGGGCATCATTCTCGGAGCGGGCGTCCTGGCCATCCTGATGTGGTGGCTGATCCCTCTGTTCATCGTCGGCGTGCTGGCGTACGTCCTGCTCGTCGGGGGGGCCGCGCTGGCCTACGTCAAGCACCGCAACACCCGCGTGCTGGACTTCGACAAGATCCTGACGTTCGACCACATCAAGAGCCTGATCGCCAAGTCGGACAAGCTCGAGGCGATGGAGACCTTCACCTTCATCACGACGAACAACAACGAAGTCCCGCCGCCGGAGCCCCGCACGCCGACCTTCTTCGGCTACCGCACCGCGTACGACGTGCTGACCGACGCCATGTGGCGGAGGACCAGCACGATCAGCTTCTCGCCCAAGGGCGACACCTACGAGGTGGTCTACAACATCGACGGAGCCGCAACGCAGCAGCCGGCCCTGCAACGGGATCAGATGGAGTATCTGACCCACTTTTTCAAAGAGGTCTCCGGCCTGGACACCAAGGAGAAACGAAAGCCCCAGAAGGGCAAGTTCCGCACGCGTCAAGCCAAAGTCAATACGGACTGGGAAGTGCAGACGGCGGGCTCCACCGCCGGCGAGCAGGTGCGGCTCAAACGCGTCACGAAAGAAAGCGCGATGCGGCTCAGCGACCTGGGCCTGACCCCGGACCAGCTCGAACAACTGGAGAAGTTCAAGCAGGCCAAACAGGGACTGTTCCTCGTCACAGGTCCCAAAAAGAGCGGCATCACCACGACGATGTACGCCCTGGTCCGCAACCACGACGCGTTCCTGAACAACATCAACACGATCGAGAAGCAGCCGTCGGGCCAGTTGCTCAACGTCACCCAGACGGTCTTCTCCCTCAGCGACACCGGGACCTCCACCTACGCCAAGAAGCTCCAGTCGCTCATTCGAATGGGCCCGGACGTCGTCGGCGTGGGCGAGTGCGAGGACGCCGAGACCGCCAAGATCGCCAGCGCCGCCGCCAAGGACGGCAAGGTCGTCTACGTCGTCATGGAGTGCGACAGCGTGCTCCAGGCGATGGCCCGCTGGCTCAAGCTGGTCGAGGACCGCAAGCTCGTGGCCGAGACGCTCGTCGGCATCAGCAATCAGCGGATGTTCCGCAAGCTGTGCGAGACCTGCAAACAGGGCTACGCCCCGAACAAGGAACTGCTCAAGAAGTTCAACCTGCCGGCGGACAAGGCCAAGGTCCTGTACCGACCCGGCAAAGAAGTCTTCGACAAGCGAGGCAAGCCGTCCATGTGCGAGGAGTGCCAGGGCACCGGCTTTATCGGCCGCACCGGCGTCTTCGAGATGATCGTGCTCGACGACGAACTGAGGAAGGCCGTCCGGACCGTCAAGCAGTTGCCCGAACTCGGCGTGCAGTTCCGCAAGGCCAAGATGCTCTACATGCAGGAGCAGGCTCTTCGCAAGGTCATCGCCGGCACGACCGCGATCAATGAGATGCTTCGCGTGCTGGCCTCCCCCAAGAAGGAAGGAGCCCCCGCGTCCCAGTGACCGGGAGCAAGGATCGGACTTCCGAGAAATGGCCGTTCTTCGGAAGTCCGCAGAGAAAGGGATCGCCGTTCGCGGCGCAACAGGATAGATCGGAGAACGTGTCATGGTCAGTTTAGCGATGCTCGTCATCATGGCGGGATGTGCAGCGTACCTGTTCCTCAAGGGGACCCTGGCCCAGGGGGTCGCGATGATCTTCAACGCCCTGATCGCCGGGTTCGCGGCGTTCGGCTTCTATGAGATGCTCACGGGATACCTGATCAAGTACTCGCCGGGCATCGCCGTCTGGGCTCCCATGATCTGCTTTCTGCTGCTGTTCGTCCTGGTGTTCGCGATCCTCCAGGCCGTGGCGATGCAGATCAGCAAGGAGAAGATCGATTTCGGGAAGCTCCCCGAGCAGATCGGCAGACCCGTGGCGGGCGTCATTCTGGGCTACATCGTCACCGGCCACGTGCTCGTCGCGGCGGCCATGGCCCCCCTTCCGAGCCAGTACCCCTATCCGCGGTTCGACGGCCGCAATCCGAATCCTCTGAACCCCAGCAAAGCCCTGCTGAGCCCCGACGGGTTCGTGACCAGCCTGTTCGGGACCGTCAGCGCCGGCAGCCTGGGCCCGATGGGCGAGCCCAAGAGTTTCGCCATGCTGCACGCGGGGTTCGTCGACCAGCTTTACATGAACCGCCTCGGCAAGGACGTGCCCCTG
>JBDKUU010000647.1:0-7283 GCA_039679525.1 Phycisphaerales bacterium
GCCTGCCTGGCCACCGAATCCACCTGCAATCTTTTCCGCCATCGACCCAACTCCGTGGGGGACCTGAGTGCCGTGGTCACCGGCGTGATCTTGGCGCTGTCGCTGCCGCCCGCCCTGCCGCTGTGGACTGCTGTGATCGGAGCGGTTTTCGCCATTGCCGTCGGCAAGATGGTCTTCGGCGGCCTAGGGGCCAACATCTTCAATCCCGCGATGGTCGGCCGGGCGTTTCTCACCGCCTCCTTCGGCATCCTGATGACGACCTGGACCGTCCCGGCGACGATGGATCCGAGCCTGTCCACCGTCGGGCCCGACAACCTGGTCGACGCGAGAACGCAGGCCACCCCGCTGGCCTGGAGCAAGATCGCCATCAAGGACAAGAACGGCGTCGGCATCTACAACGAGCGGCTTCCCCTGATGAAGAGTCTGTTGGGTGAAGAAGCCGGATCGCTCGGCGAAACCAGCGCCGTCGCCCTGCTTCTGGGCGGGCTCTACCTGATCGTCCGCAGGACCATCGGCGTCCACATCCCGCTGGCCGTCCTGATCTCGGCGTTCGTCGTCGCCGGCATCGCCTACGTGGCGAACTCCGACGCGTACGTCCAGCCGTTCTATCATCTGACCAGCGGCGCCCTGTTGTTGGGCGCGTTCTTCATCGCCACGGACCCGGTGACCGCGCCGCTGACGATCCGCGGCCAATGGATCTTCGGGGCCATCGTCGGCGGCTTCACGGTCTTCGTGCGAATCGTCGGCGAGTACCCCGAGGGCTTCATGTACGCCGTGCTCCTGGCCAACAGCGTCAGACCTCTGATCGACAGGTTCACCCGGCCGGTTCCGGTGGGAGGAAAACCCAATGCTTAAGCTGAAGCTTTTCGTCCAGGAGAGCTGGCTGCTCCTGGCCAGTTCCTTCTTCTTCGGCCTGCTGATCGCGGTGACCAACGCCGCCCTGTCTGGCAAGATCGAGATGAACAAGGCCATGAAGCTCAACGAACTCACGAAGACCCTGCTGCCGAACGCCACGGCCTTCCAGCCGGTCCAGGCCCAGATCGAGATCACGTTGCCCGACGGCACGAAAGAGCCCGCGAAGATCTTCGAGGCGATGTCGGCCGACAAGCAGCGGGTCGGCTGGAGCTTCATGGCTCACGGGTCCGGCTTCTCCGGACCGATCGAGCTGGTCATGGCGGCGGACAAGGACTTCCAGAAGATCATGGGCTACAGCGTCCTGGCCAGCAGCGAGACGCCGGGCTTCGGCGATCAGATAAAGAACGATTACTTCCGCAATCAGTTCATCAACGCCCCGGCTGGGCAACTGACGCTGTCGAAGACGGGCAATCCCGCCGCCGTCGACAACCAGATCGTGGCGATGACCGGCGCGACGGTCACCAGCACCGCGGTCGTCAACATCGTCAACACCTTCGTGGTGCAGATCAAGGATCAGATGACAAAGAAAGGGTTGATCAGCAATGTCGGACAATAACGCTACTCTGTCCAGCCCTTATTCCACGGCGCTCTTCGCGGGCCTATGGAAGGAAAACCCGACGTTCCGCCTCCTGATCGGCTTGTGCCCGCCGCTGGCGGTGACCACCGCCGTCAAGCCGGCGTTGACGATGGGCCTGAGCGTGATCTTCGTGCTCGTGTGCAGCAACATCGTCGTGAGCCTGATGCGGAATCTCCTCAAGCCGCACGTGCGGATCATCATGTTCACCGTGACGATCGCCTCGTTCGTGACGATCTGCGACCTGTTCCTCAAGGCCTACACGCCCAAGATGAGCGAATTGCTCGGGGCCTACGTCCCGCTGATCATCGTCAACTGCCTCATCATCTTCCGCGCCGAGGCCTGCGCCAGCAAGTCCGGGCTCGCACTGAGCATCCTCGACGCCATCGGGATGGGAACGGGCTTCACCCTGGCCCTGTGCACGCTCGCCGGCGTTCGCGAGCTTCTCGCCACCGGACGCGTCTTCGACATCGCGGTGATGCCGAAGGCGTTCGTGCCCTGGCTGGCGTTCCAGATGCCCGTCGGGGCCTTCGTCACGCTCGGCCTGATCCTCGGCCTGATCGCCGCGTTGACTCGCAAGAAAGGGGCGTAACATGGATAGATTCGTCGCACTTCTCATGGGGTTCCTTTCCGTCGTGCTCGTGAACAACTTCGTGTTCACGAAATTTCTCGGGACCTGCCCCTATCTCGGCGTCTCCGGCCAGCTCGACAAGGCGCTGGGCATGGGCCTGGCGGTCACATTCGTCACGGCGCTGAGCGGCACGCTGACCTGGATGGTGGACGCCTGGGTCCTCACCCCGCTGCACCTGGAGATCACCCGCTACATCTGCTACATCGTCATCATCGCCGGAGCCGTGCAGCTCGTCGAGATGTATGTGCGGAAGTTCTTCCCGGCGTTGTACGAAGCCTTCGGGATCTTCCTCCCGCTGATCTCCACGAACTGCGTGGTTCTCGGCATCTGCCTATTTTTGGACGTCTGGGGCACGAACAATTTGCTCGAAGCCGTCGTCTTAAGTACGGGAACCGGGATGGGGTTCACGGTGGCTATCTGCATCATGGCCGGCATCCGCGAAGAGCTGATCCTGGCCGACGTGCCGGAGGCCCTGAAGGGGGCTCCGATCACGCTGATCACAGCCGGTATCCTCACGATGGCATTCATGGGCTTTGCAGGAATGATTAAATGATGCTTCTGACTATACTCGATCTCTGGAACGTCGCCTGGCCCGCGGGCCTGATCATGCTGGGCCTCGGGGCCGCCTTCGCTATCGTTCTGCTGATCGCCAGCATTCGGCTGAAGGTCGAGGTCGACCCGAAGGTCGAGCAGATCAACGGAATCCTGCCGCACGCCGAGTGCGGCGGCTGCGGATTCGCCGGATGCAGCCAGTACGCCGCAGCCGTCCACAAGGACCCCGGTCTGATCGGCAAGTGCGCTCCCGGCGGGGCTTCCGTCGCAGCCAAGATCGCCGAGATCCTCAACATCCAGATCAGCGGCGGCCAGGCCCCCGTGCGGCCGATCGTCCATTGCCGCGCCCACACCGGCGACAAGACCTTCTACGGCCGTTATCAAGGCATTCCGAGCTGCACCTCCGCCAACGCCCTCGCCAATGTCCAGGCCTGCAAGTTCGGCTGCCTCGGATTCGGCGACTGCACGCGAGCCTGCAAGTTCGACGCCCTGCACATCGTCGACGGCCTGGCGACCGTGGACTATTCCAAGTGCACCGGATGCGGAGCCTGCTCCAAGGCCTGCCCCCGCGGCCTGATCCAGATGGTCCCGTTCGCACACGAGAACATGATGACCGTCGCGTGCAGCAGCAAGGAAAGCGGCAAGTGCACGCGGGCCTTCTGCCAGGTCGGCTGCATCGGCTGCGGCCTGTGCTCCAAGCAGAGCGACGCCTTCGCGGTCCAGGACAATCTCGCCCGCATGGACTACGCCAAGTTCGAGCCCAACGGCCAGAACGAAGCGGCGTACAACAAGTGCCCCACCGGCGCGATCGTCTACCGCGGCAAATCCGCTCCCGCTCCCCGCGAGCCCAAGGCGAAACAACCCACGGCGACAAGCTGACCGGGCATGGACACCCTGAGGAACCTCTATCGCATCGGGCACGGCCCGTCGAGCAGCCACACGATGGCCCCGCGACGAGCCGCGAAGATGTTCATTGCGGATCACCCCGACGCCGCTTCGGTGCGCGTAACCCTCTACGGCAGTCTCGCCGCTACCGGTCGGGGCCACTTGACGGACGCAGCCCTCCGCGACGTTCTCGCTCCACGGCCGGTGCAGGTCGTGTGGAAGCCCGGCGAGGAACTGCCCGAACACTCCATGGGCATGGTCTTCGAGACTCTGAACGCCTCCGACGCAGTCGTCGCATCGCGGACGTTCTTCAGCGTGGGCGGAGGCGCCCTGCTGGAGGACAGAGATCAAACCGCCTCCTATCCATTCTCGACCATCGAACGAATCCTCGAGCACTGCGAAGCCTCGGGCCAGTCCTTCTGGGAGTATGTGGAGTCCTGCGAGGGCAAGGGGGTCTGGTCGTTCCTCGAAACCGTGTGGACTACGATGCACAGCGCCCTGGAGACGGGTCTGCGAACGCCGGGAACGCTTCCCGGCCCGTTGGGATTGCCCCGCAAGGCAGGATCGTTCTATCGCAAGGCAAAACTGCTCGACACGGAAATCCGCTCCGAGGCCCTGCTGGCGGCCTATGCCTATGCGGTGGCGGAACAGAATGCCGCCGGGGGCGTGGTAGTGACGGCGCCGACCTGCGGTTCCTGCGGCGTGCTGCCGGCCATTCTACACCGCCTGCGCGAGGCTCTCCACGCGGACCAGGCGGACATTCTCCGAGCCTTGGCCACGGCGAGCCTCTTCGGGAACATGGCGAAGAAAAACGCCTCCATCTCCGGGGCGGAGGTCGGCTGCCAGGGCGAGATCGGCGTCGCCTGTGCGATGGCGGCGGCCGCAGCCGCGCAACTGATGGGCGGCACGCCCAGCCAGATCGAGTACGCCGCGGAGATGGGTCTCGAGCACCACCTCGGCCTGACCTGCGACCCGGTGGCGGGCCTCGTTCAGATCCCCTGCATCGAGCGCAACGCCCATGCGGCAGTGCGGTCCCTCAGTTGCGCCCGGTTCGCCTTTCTCTCCGACGGCCAGCATCACATCAGCTACGACGACGTCGTGACGGTCATGGCCGAAACCGGCCACGCCCTGTCCAGCCTGTACCGCGAGACCTCCGCCGGCGGCCTCGCCCGCATCTACAAACGCCACCTGCCCGAATCGTCGCCCAGGCCCTGACGCTGCCGCGTGATGTCTGTGAAAGAATCCCGGCACGCATAGAACCGAGACCGACCTGCCTACTTCTCATCCAACTCCCACCCCAGACGCGGATAGTCCTTGCCTTCGAGGATCCACCAGATCTCTTTTGTGCCGTTGGTCTTCTCGCCGATGAAGTCCCAGCCGGCCCCCAGGAACGTCGCGGCCGCCTGCATCTCGGCGGTCGTCTTGCCGGTCCCGCCGGCGCTGGTTTCCCAGCCCGAACTCCGCGTGTCCCAGAAGCAGCCGAGCACCTGACCCTTGTTCGATGCGAGCATGCCGCCGACCGTCCAATTCCCGTCGACCCTGCCCGAGCTGTAGCTGTTAGTGATGCTGCCGGAGTTGAGGCCCACGAGGCCGCCCACCTTGTCGATCCCAACCACTTTGCCGTTGCTGTAGCAGTTGAGGACACTGGTGTAGTTGTAGCCCACCCCACCGCCTACATCGTTCTTGCCGTTGATCTTGCCTGCGTTGTAGCTATTGGCAACACCGCCGGAGTTAAGGCCCACGAGGCCCCCAACGTAGTCCTCTCCCGTGACAGCGCCCGTGCTGCAACACTCGTCGAGACTGCCCTCGTCATTGCCGCCCGCGATACCGCCGGTACAACCGTCTCCGACAATCGTTCCGCGGTTGGAACAGTGGGTGATGCTGCCCCCGTTGAAAGCTGCGATGCCGCCGGCATAGCGGGCCCCGACGACACTCGCGGCGGTGTAGCTGTCGGCGATGCTGCCGCCGTTGGTGCCCACAAGACCACCGGTATAGTCCTGGCCGTGAATCACGCCGGTGCTGTACACGTCGGCGATGTCGCCGGTGTTCGAGCCGGCGAAGCTGCCGATGTGAGAACTCAATCCGTTGACGTCCACGTCCTCCAGGCCCAGGCGCAAGATCGAACCTCCGGACGCCAGTTTCCCGACCAGACCCAGCAGATGATCGCCTTGGATATGAAGATTCTTGATCACGCGGCCGTTGCCGTCAAAGGAACCGCCCAACCAGGGTATGACCGCCGTGGACCAGGCGATCCCCGCCAGATCGAGGGAGTCTTCCAGGCGATAGTGGGCGTCCGGATCGAGCCATACCGTCCCGAGGTCGCATGCGTCGTAGATCCGGTAGGGATCTTCCACAGTCCCCGCCCCCTCGGGCATCGGCGGCTTCTCCTCCGCGAGAGATCGCAGCGTGGGGTACTGGCCGGGGGACATCTGCCAGGTGTCCGCGGTCCCGTGGAGGGATTCGCCGGCAAGATCCCATCCCGCGTTCAGGAAGGTCGCCCTGTCCTGCAACTGGGCGGTGGTCCGCCCTTTGCCGCGAATGCCGTTGGGAAATCCCGAGGTCTGAACATCCCAGAAGGACGAGATGATCCCGTCGGCTTCGCCGCAACCCACGAGCCCACCCACATCCGCGTTGGCCGTGACTGGGCCGGTGCTGTAGCAGTTGACCATGCGGAGACCATTGCGCGACATGAGGCCGCCGACGAACCGATTGCCATGCACGGCGGCGGTATTGCAGCAGTTGATCACGCTGTCGGAGCTGCTGCCCACAAGACCGCCGACGTACAGGTTCCCGTTGACGGCGCCGCTGCTGAGACAGCAGGCGACGCAGCCTTCGTTGCCTCCGGCAATCCCGCCGACCTGGTTGTTCCCGGCGACGACGGCCGCGCTGTGACAACTGATGACGTCATGTCCGAAGCGAATGTACCCCACGAGTCCGCCGACGTAGTCGCCTCCGCTGACCGTGCCGGACACGCGGCAGTGAACGACGCTGCCCATGCTGTATCCCACCAGCCCGCCGACGTACACTCCCGTGCTCTTGACGTTCACCGCGTCGAGCCGCAAATCGATGATCCGTCCCGACGAACCCAGCCCTCCAAACAGCCCCGCGTAGCTTCCCTGCGTGATGGTCAGGTTGCGAATCGTGTGGTCGTTGCCGTCGAAGACGCCGGTGAAGATGGGATCCCAAGGCACGGCGCTGCCGCTGACTCCATAGAGTTGCCCGATCACGGCTTTGTCGAAGGCCTTCCGGCCCGGCAGGCCGGGGGCCAGATCGATGTCGGCGGTCAGGACGAAGTGCTTGTCGTAGTCCTTCACGGTTTGGCCCAGGGCGATCAGATCGGCCGCGGTCGCGATCCGGTACGGGTCCTGGGCGGCGCCGCTGCCGCCGCTGTATTGGGCCTGCGCCCCGAGAGCCAGTGCCAGAACGACGACAGCGACCTCACAACAGAACGATCTCGACCTCTCCATTTCGCTTCTCCCCTTGCCAACCATCCGCATTTTCCGGCCGTTCCCGGCCGCAACACGTCACGTCATGCCTGTCCCTGACATGAATATGATACACAAAGTCGACGATCTGTTCCACAGAATCCTGGTTGCGGGACGTACGAGTGTGCGAGGTTCCCGCTTTCCGTTGTCGTCAGTACCGGATCGCGTACCACAAAACTCCGATCCACTCGTGCAGGGCCGTCGTGGTTCTCTCGAGGTGCGTCGCCATCTGGGTCAGCGT
>JBDKUU010000648.1:0-2968 GCA_039679525.1 Phycisphaerales bacterium
GGGGTCCATGGCCAGCAGGTACTCGGCGTTCAGCATCCGATCGAGGGGACTGTTGCCGTCGGAGAGCCGCCGGGCGACCTCTTCGGCCGTGGGCTTGTGCCCCCCCCGCTCATGTCTCTGCAAAGCCAGGACGCGAAGCTCGATGTGGCCCTCGGCGACATCGTTGGGCGTCAGGCGAAGACCGTCCAGGTAAGCCTCTACCGCACGATCCAAATCCCCCGCCTCAGACGCCTGCCGGGCCCGCTCGAAGTGGCCTTTCGCTTGTGATTGTACGTGAGCATCCGATTCAGGCATCATTGTCGTTAAGTATTTGTCTTTCCAAGTGATGTATTCATCTCATGGTAGTCATCGGCACGATTTTGTCAACGAATAAATGCTTGTACGGCATGGAGGGCTGTGCTATAAACACAACTCTGCACGTTCTCCAAGGGACTGTGGAATCGGTTCGCCTTGGACGACACAGGCCAACCACGCGTCTTACGCAGATGCGTTTGGCAAGATTCGGGAACAGCCGCGATGCCATGAGGGCCCGGCTTGAGTTCCGCGTTATGGTGCGTTTCGGAGAAATCTTCATGAGGACAGCCCTCGAACAGTACGATCCGCAGATCTACGAGTTGATCCGCCAGGAGGAGGCACGCCAGAGCGGCTGCATCCGCCTGATTCCGTCAGAGAATTACGTCTCCAAGGCCGTGATGGCGGCCACGTCGAGCTGCCTGACCAACAAGTACGCCGAAGGGTATCCCGGCAAGCGTTACTACGAAGGCCAGCAGGTCACCGACCTGATCGAGACGGTCGCCCGGGAACGGGCCAAGAAGGTCTTCAAGGCCGACCACGCCAACGTCCAGCCGTATTCCGGCTCGCCGGCGAACATGGCTGCCTATTGCGCCCTGATCCAGCCCGGCGACACGATCATGGGCATGTCCCTCGTCCACGGCGGGCACCTGACCCACGGCTGGAAGGTCTCCATGACCAGCAAGGTCTTCAAATCCGTCTCCTACGAGATCAACACGCAGACCGGCCGGCTCGACTACGATCTGATCCGCGACATGGCCAAGAAGCACAAGCCCAAGGTCATCATCTCTGGGGCCACCGCCTATCCCCGCATGATCGACTTCGCGGCGTTCAGCGAGATCGCCAAGGAAGTCGGCGCCTATCTGGTCAGCGACATCGCCCACATCGCCGGCCTGGTCGTCGCGGGGATTCATCAGAGCCCCGTGCCCTACGCCGACGTCGTCTCGACGACGACTCACAAGACCCTTCGCGGCCCCCGCGGCGGCATGCTGCTGTGCAAGGCCGAGCACGCGGACAAGGTCGACAAGGCCGTCTTCCCCGGCTTGCAGGGCGGGCCCCACATGCACACCATGGCGGCAATCGCGGTGGCCCTGGGCGAAGCGGACACCCCGGAGTTCGTCGCCTACGCCAAGCAGATCGTCGCCAACGCAAAGGCGATGGCCGAGAGACTGATGGAGCACGGCTTCAACCTCGTTTCCGGCGGGACCGACAACCATCTTTTGCTGATCGACCTGCGAAACAAGGGTTTCCCCGGCAAGAAGTTCGCCAAGGCGTTGGACCGGGCCAGGATCGAAACGAATTACAACACGATCCCGGGCGACCCCGCTCCGCCGTTCAATCCGAGCGGCCTGCGGCTCGGGACCCCGGCCATGACCACCCGCGGCATGAAAGAAAACGAGGCCCGCATGGTCGCCGATTTCATCAATCGCGTCGCGGAGAACATCGACAACGAGTCCGCGATCGAACAGATCGGCAAAGAAGTGCTGATGCTCTGTTCGCACTTCCCGGTGCCCGAGCATTTCAGCCTTCCGAACAAGAACAACGGAAGGCAGTGATCCGGCGGTCTGGTCTTGAACCGGGTGATAGTCCTGTGTGCGAAATCCGAAGCACGAAGCACGAAATTCGAAACAAATTCAAATGACCGAAATCCAAAATTCCAAACGGCTCCCGCGAATCCGCGAGAGCGTTTTGGTCATTTGTGCTTCGTGCTTGTTTCGGATTTCGATATTCGGATTTCGGGTTTTCGCGTAGCGACAACATGGGGTCAGAGAATCTAACCACGGCCATTCTCGGTCTGAATGAAACCGGCCGATGCATGCTGAACGCGGCGGCGTCGACCGGTCTCTTTCAGATCAAGGCCGTGGCGGATCTCGATCAGCAGAAGGCGGAAAAGGCCGCGAGAGAACACGGGTGCGAGGCCTTCACGGACTATCGCCAGTTGGTCGTGCAGAACCAGGTCGATTGCCTCCTGGTGGCGGCCGAGACTCACACCTGCGACGAGCAGATCAAGACCGCGATCAAGAGGAAATTCAACGTCCTCAAAGCCTCCCCGCCCGCGAGGACTTTCGCGGAGGCTCTGGAGTTCGTGGAATTGGCGAAGAGCGAGAACGTGCAGTTCGCCATCGCCAACTCGGGGCGTTTTCGGGCCTCCACCGTCGCGGCCCGCGACCTGATCGTACAGGGCCGGCTCGGCCACATCTTCCTGATCGCCGCCGCCTGCACTTTCAGCGCCGAGGATCGGCCCGCCTGGCAGATCGACCCGCAGGTGGCCGGCGGAGGCGTTCTATTGCACGACTGCTATCGGGTCCTCGATCAGGTCCTGTGGGAATTCCCCCTGCCGGAACAGGTGTACGCGCTCAAGACCAACCAAGCCCCGGACAAGCAGCAGCGACTGTGCCTGACGGAAGACACCGCGGTCGTCTCGATGCGGTTCAGCGACGCCTTCATGGGCAGCCTGGTGGCCACCCGCAACCGCGAGAACCAGGCCGGACGCGTCTGCGTGGAGGTCCACGGCAAAGAGGGACGCCTGACCGTCACCGATGCCGAGGTCACTCTGGCCCGCAGCGGCCAGGAAGATCAGATATGGCGATACCAGGAGACCGAGCAGGTCCTGATGGAGCGACTGCTTTCGAGCTTCGCGCAAAGCCTGCTGACCCCCGACCAGCATGAGTTCCCC
>JBDKUU010000649.1:0-7519 GCA_039679525.1 Phycisphaerales bacterium
TCGTCCTTGCAGGTCTGTTGATTTTCTGGATTCTCACGCCGGGAGAGGACCCTCCCTGGAAGGACGTCGCAGCCGTCGCCTGCCACACGGCTCCGCTGGACGCGCCCAATCCCGCTCTACCGGGCCGGTATGAAGTGGGCACGCTCTTCTACGGAAGCGGCACGGATCGCCGCCGCCCTGAGTACGGCGAAAAGGTGGACATCAAAACCGATGCCGTCGACGCGTCTGTCTTCGTGCCGAATCTCGCTGGCTTCAAGGCGTGGGCCCGCAGAAAGTACTGGGGCTTCGAGCCCAAGGCGTTCCCGCTCAACGCCCGCGTCTGGTTTCCCAAGGGCGACGGCCCCTTCCCCCTCGTGCTGATCGTCCACGGCAACCACAAGATGGAGGAGTTCTCCGACCCCGGCTACGCCTACCTGGGCGAGTTGCTGGCCAGCCGGGGGTATATCGTCGCTTCCGTCGACGAGAATTTCCTGAACGGCAGTTGGGCCGGCGACATCGGCGACGAGAACGACGCCCGCGGGTGGCTCCTGCTCAAGCACCTGGAGTTGTGGCGCGCCTGGAACGAGCAGGCGGACAGTCCTTTCGCCCACAAGGTGGATCTCGACGACATCGCGCTGATCGGCCATTCCCGCGGCGGCGAAGCGATCGTCCACGCCGCCGCCTTCAACGATCTCTCGCACTGGCCCGACGACGCGAAAGTCCGCTTCGACTTCCATTTCTCGATCCGCACGCTCATCGCGATCGCCCCGATCGACGGCCAGTACGAACCGGCGGGCCGGCCGACGCCCGTCGAGAACGTCAACTACCTCGTCCTCCAGGGCAGCCACGACAGCGATCTCGACTTTTTCGCCGGCGCCAGGACCTACCGCCGGGTGGAATTCACAGACGACGAATACTGGATGAAAGCGGCCCTGTATATCTACCGCGCCAATCACGGGCAATTCAACGCGGTCTGGGGGCCGTACGACATGGGCCCGCCGCTGAACCGTCTGCTCAATCTGGGTCCGCTTCTGAAACCCGAGGAGCAGAGGACGATCGCCAAGGTCTACATCTCGGCGTTTCTCGACGCGACGCTCCGAGGCCGCAGCGAGTACATCCCGATGTTCCGCAATCACCGGTGCGCCGCGGCCTGGCTCCCCGACACCGTGTGCTTCAACCGATTCGAAGAGTCCGATTTCCACGTCCTCGCGGATTTCGACGAGTCCATCGATGTCACGAAGGCCTCCGTGCCCGGCGCATACCTGCGAGGCGAGGGCCTGAGCGTCTGGCGGCTGCAGGAAATGAAAGGACGCGGCGACTGGTGTTTCGACGATTCCGCCGTCGTCCTGGGCTGGAACGTGCCCCCGGCGGGCGGGCCCCCGGAAAATGCCCCCTTCTTTTCGATCGTTCTGCCCGATACCCTGCCCTCGGAGTGGCAGCTCGATTCGGACTCCGTGCTTTCTTTCTGCCTCGCGGACACCGACGATCGGTGCGAGCCCTTGTTCCTCGCAGACCCCGCCTGCGTCGATCGGCCCGACGTGGACGATCCGCACGGACCGCCCCACCGCGACGATCCGAACGACACCCCGGACGAGAGCGGCATCGATCTGACGATCGAGCTGGTCGCATCCGACGGATGCGTGGCAAGACTGCCGCTCAGCCACATCGCGCCGCTCCAACCCGCGCTGCACGTGACATTTACGAAGTGGGCCTACTGGGAGCACAGCCGCAACAAATCGGCCGTGGAGCCCGTGCTTCAGACGTACGAAATCCCTCTGAGCGATTTCGTCCGGGCCAATCCCACTTTTACCCCATCGAGATTGAGGGAAATCCGGTTCCGATTCGACCGCATGGCGACTCGCGTTCTGCTCCTGGACAACGTCGGGTTCGCGTCGCCGCCCGATTCGAACCCGCCCGACGTGCCTTGAATCCCCCGAAGCGTGGGGAACGGCATTCCGTCGTTCAAGAGGTCGTGACATTTTTTTGAACCCCGTGCGAAAAATCTACGCCGGATCGTCCCAAAAACCTCGCTTTTCCGCCCCGTCCCGCGGAGACCGCCAACTTTTCACGTCTCCTTTGGCTCCCGCCGCGACTTTGTTCTTGATCGTCGATCGCCGCGGCGGTACAATACCATCATGGTTTATTGGGGTGGAGTAAAGCTATGAATGAGATGTTCCTGACCTTGTTCGTGATGCTTCTGTTCCTTCTGGGCGTTGCCAACAAATCCTGATCGCCCAGGCATCTACCGTCTACGTGCGAATTGTCGATCCTCGCCTCGCGGCCGTTCTCACCGCAGGTTAGCCCGACAGGAGGATAGGGCCTCGTTCGCACGGGCGATTGGGGACGCGGCTCTCAACCGTCTTGCCTCTTTCGCCTCCTATCCCTCTCTCTACACGCCCTGCTTTAACGGGCGATCTCCAAGCCAAATCCGTCTTCCAGGACCTTGACACAGGCTCCCCTGAAACGTTAGACTAAATCCCATGTATCCGACCGGCCATTGCGGCCGTGGCTCGGAATCGAGTCGGAGCTCGAACGGCCCGGCTTGCCCGTTGCGGGGCACGGCCGGAACGAGATGTCACGGTGGAGGGCACACACGGCAATCATCGCAGTCCACGGTGCGCATGGCGCGTGGCCAGGGCACGTGTTCTGATTCGTTTTGGCATAGGAGAGTGGTGATGCGCAAACAATCTATTCTGCTTTCGATCATGGCCCTGACGCTCGGATCGATCGCGGGTTCGGCCCGCGCCGAGTTGGTCGGCCATTGGAGGCTGGACGAAGGCGCCGGCGTCACGGCCAACGACGCCAGCGGCCACGGCAATCATGGAACCCTCAAAGGCAATCCCAAGTGGACGGCCGGCATCCTCGGGCAGGCCCTGGATCTGGACGGCGTGGACGATTTCGTCGAGATCCCCCACTCCGACAGCCTGACCGTGGACAAGAATGTCACCGTCACGGCCTGGATCAAGACGACCCAGTACACCGGCACGACCGGAGCGGAGTACCAGGGCATCGTGGCCAAGTCCAACAGCCCCCGTTCCTACAGCCTCTATTTGTACTCGAGCGGAAGTCTCCACTTCAGCACCAACGGCATCGGCACCATGAGCACGACCAAGGTCCCGCTGAATGAGTGGGCTCACGTGGCGGCCCAGGTCGTCGACGGCGTCCAGAAGTACTACATCAACGGCGTTGCCGCAGGCGTCGACGGAACCGGCGTCGTCCTGCCCGGGCTCAATGACGTGGCCAACGTGGTCATCGGAAAGACCTGGGAGGCCAGCCGGGAGTTCTTCGGCAAGATCGACGATGTCCGCATCTACAACGATGCCCTCGATTTGGCCGGAGTGAAAGAGTCCATGAAAGACATCCCGTTCGCCGCAGCGATGGTTGTCGCCCCGGCCGACGGCAGCGTGATCGGCCAGATCCAGTACACGCTCAAGTGGGAAGCGGGTGACTTCGCGACGTCCCACGCGGTGTACTTCGCCGAAAGCCTCGAAGCCGTCGAGAACCGGCAGGCGACCCCCGTGACCACCACCACGGCGTCGCTGGACGTCCGGCAGATCCCGGGATTCGCGGCCGGCCTGACCCCTGGAAAGACCTACTACTGGTCCGTGGACGAGGTCGCCGAGGGCAACCCCGCCAGCCCGTGGAAAGGCCCCGTCTGGAGCTTCACGGTGCAGCCCCTGAAGGCCTGGAATCCGGCCCCTGTCGACGGCGGCCAGTTCGTTCCGACGAACAGCATCCTGACCTGGAACAACGGCATGGGCGTGGTTTTCCACACGATCTACCTGGGCACGAGCCGCGAGGCCGTCGCCAATGGAACCGCCGCCAAGAGAATGGTGGTCCAGCCGACCTTCACGCCGGACGCCCCGCTGGCGAACGGAACGACCTATTACTGGCGAGTCGACGAATTCTCGGGAGGCGTCACCCGCACGGGCGATGTCTGGAGTTTCACGACACTGCCCGCCATTACTGCCACGGATCCGCATCTGCTGGGCTGGTGGAAGCTGGATGAAGGCATCGGAACCACCGCGATCGACTCCTCCGGCAACGGCAACCATGGAACGATCGTCGGCAACCCCGCCTGGGTCGACGGCCTCTATGGCTCGG
Source organism: Phycisphaerales bacterium (assembly GCA_039679525.1). GTDB lineage: Bacteria > Planctomycetota > Phycisphaerae > Sedimentisphaerales > Anaerobacaceae > PLanc-01. The sequence continues at coordinate 4,084 of JBDKUU010000649.1, forward strand.
CTCTTGAGTTCAGCACGGGCAAGTACGTCAACTGCGGCGTCGCCGCTGCCTCATCGATCAAGGGCGATTTCACCCTGGCCTCCTGGGTCAAGCTCAATCCCGGCAACGCAGGAATCTACGTCGGCGTCGGCGGCTAGCTGGTTCTTGCGACCAACTAGTACGGCTTTGGCCTCGTTCGCCACAGCACCAACATCTATCGCCTCTGGGTCGGAGACGGCACCGCCTCGCTGACCGGCATGGCCAGCAGCAATTCCACCTACACCGACACCGAGTGGCACCATGTCGCCGGCATTCGCCAGGGCCAGACCAACACCCTGTTCGTCGACGGCAAGCGGCAAGACGCCACGACCAATTCCACCTTCGCTCCGAGCACCGACTGGTTCCACATCGGCCGCCAGTACAGCCATCTGGACGACCGCTACTTCCCGGGCGTGATCGACGATGTCCGCGTCTACGACGTCGCCTCCACGGACGCCCAGATCGCCCAGATCATGCGAGGCGATCCGGTCCTGGCCGCAAGTCCTGAGCCCATCAACGGCAAGACGGTCGATATCCGCAACATCGCGGAACTCACCTGGACCGCAGGCGACAATGCAGTCTCTCACGATGTCTACTTCGGGATAAGCCGCCTGGCGGTGGCCAATGCCGATCGCTCTGCCCCTGAGTTCAAGGGCAATCAGGCCGAGACCACCTTTGCCTTGGCGGATCTGGTGGTCTTTGGCGGCGGTCCTTACGCCTGGCGCATCGATGAAGTCGAGGCCGACGGCACGACTCGCAAAGGCTACGTCTGGACCTTCACCGTGCCGGATTATCTGATCGTGGACGACTTCGAGAGCTACACCGACGCCGAAGGCAGCCGCATCTACGAGGCCTGGGTCGATGGCTTGACCAATAAGCTCAGCACCTCCGTCGTCGGTTATGCCCAGGCTCCTTTCGCCGAACAGAAGATCGTCAACGGCGGCCGTCAGTCCATGCCGATGGATTATGACAATACCGCGTCTCCCTACTTCGCGGAAGCGGAGCTGGCCTTCTCGGCCCAGGACTGGACCGAGCAGGGCGTGGCCGCGTTGAGCCTGGCCGTACGGGGCGATCTGACCAATGGCGCAGGCACGCTCTATGTGGGCATTCAGGACTCCAGCGGCAAACTGGTCTACGTGTCCAATCCCGACGCTTCGATCCTGACTTCGGCAACCTGGACTCACTGGAAAGTGCCGCTGTCTCAGTTCGGCGTCAAGACCACGGCGATCAAGAAGATCGTGGTCGGCGTGGGCAATCGCACCGCCCCCGCCGCCGGCGGCAAGGGCCGCATCTACATCGACGACGTCTGCCTGGTCCTGCCCTAACTGAAGGCTCAGGCATAAGTCGCATCCGCAGTACACAGGGCCCCGGCCAACCACGACCGGGGCCCTGTTTCTTTCCGCGCGCAAGTCACACGGCACAGGAAGCCCATCCTCTCCTTTCCTCGCGAAGACACCAACACGGGGTGCATGCCTCGTTCTTCTGCACATTTCCTCTGGCAGGTCGGACACGCCCGCGGCGCGCGGGGGAGGGCGATTTTCCGCCTTGGGCCAGAGGCATGATAGACAAGATGGGAACTACGCCGGGACAGCGGGATCGTCCAGACCGCAGAACCGGGCTCCGCCGACATCATGCTGCTGGCCCAAAGCGCAAAACCTCGGGGGTCCGGGGGCAGCGCCCCCGCTCCTGGACGCTTTCAACGCCTCGGATCTCGACAGGCCGAGGATGTGTAGAACACCGAGGGTGCATGACCCGTCCCGCGGTCTCAGCAACGCGACGATGTCCCGGCCGTTTCGAGGCGTGCGTCTGTCGCGTTGCGGATACTGGATATACCCTTTCCAATACGACTCTGTCCTGAAAAACCTTGACAAACGCGTCGCCGGAGCGGTACACTGAGGTTGACCTGTGTGGATTCCCATTGTCCCCTTTTGGGGACAGCGGTTATCGTATGGCCCGTCCGGACGGGCTGGGTTTGAGCGAGTGGTCAGTCGTTTCACATGTTCTCACTTCACAATTCGGGTAGGGAGGAACACTATGTACAGAAGACTGGTTTACGTGGCGATCTTGGTGGCGGTCTGCGGCCTTCGGACCGCGCAGGCTCAGACCTGGAACCGCGTCGCCTATTGGGATTCGGCGTATCGCACGAACTGGGTGAATGAGGAGAATTCCGTCGCCCTGCGGGACGGGCTCAGCGCCAAGGGTTATCAGGTGGTCAACGCGGCCCAGCTCAAGAGCTGGATGACCGCCCGCATCGCCGATGGGACCCCGAGCGTGGTGGTGTTCTGCCGGGACAACGCGCCCGACACCGTGGTCGAAGCCGTGAACGCCACCTGCCTCCTCCGCAGGTATCTGAACGCCGGCGGCAAGATCGTGTGGCCGGCCGACATCCCCTTCTATGACATCGCCTCGGTGGGCACTTCCACCAACTACAGCGCCACCGGCTCGACCGCCATCCTGGGGTTCTACGCGGCCAACGGCACGTGGGACACCGGCAACACGGTGGCGATCACCCCGGCGGGCACGAAGTGGGGATTGACCAAGACCTGGGCGTCCGTCCGGCCGGCTCAGGCCGCCAGCGTGGACATCGTCCTGGCGACAGACAACTCGGGCGCGGCAGCCGCCTGGGTGAAGCATTACCTGCCCAAAGACACCTTCCGCGGCTTCGTGCGGATTCTCGACGCCTCGGGACTTCCGGATGTCGAAGACGTCGTCCGCCTGGCCGAGTACCGCGAGGCATTCCCCTACGCCATGCTGGTCAGCCCGGCGAACAACAGCCTCATCCAGCCCGTGGAATACACGCTGAAGTGGAGAGCCGGCGATCTTGCCACCTCGCATAACGTCTACTTCAGCGACGACCTCGAAGCGTTGAACGCCGGCCGCGTGGTCCCGACGGTCACCACGGAGACCACGCTCCTGGTGAAGAACCTCGTGCCCGGCGTCACCTACTACTGGCGTGTGGACGAGATCGCCGAGGGCAACCCCGCCAGCCCGTGGAAAGGCGAGGTCAGCCAGTTCACCGTGCAGCCTCTGAAGGCCTGGAACCCGACGCCCATCAACGGCGGCCAGTTCGTTCTCACGAACAGCAAGCTGACCTGGAGCAACGGCAAGGGAGTCGTTTTCCACACGGTCTATCTGAGCACGAATCTCGACGCGGTCGCCAACGGAACCGCCGCCAAGAAAATGGTGGCCGATCCGAGCTTCACGCCGGCGACTCCGCTGGCGAACGGCACGACCTATTTCTGGCGAGTCGACGAGTTCACCGGAGCCGCCACGCAGAAAGGCGACATCTGGACTTTCACTACCCTGCCCGCCATTACTGCCACGGATCCGCATCTGCTGGGCTGGTGGAAGCTGGATGAAGGCATCGGAACCACCGCGATCGACTCCTCCGGCAACGGCAACCATGGAACGATCGTCG
>JBDKUU010000650.1:0-1628 GCA_039679525.1 Phycisphaerales bacterium
GACTTGTCTACGTGTGGGAACGAAAGTCCACCTCCCAGCCCATCACCAGCGAAGACTACTGGACCGGCCTGACCCAGGGCGACCAGATCAGCGGCTACCTCTACGGTGGCCGATACGCCCAGGCGTGCGGGATGCTCCGGCCCTACGGGGCCAACCCCGAGGACCCGCCGATCCAGGGGGCCTGGTGCGATGTGTGGCACAAACCCGACATCAAGCCCAAGCGGGTGAGTAAGGCCGACCTCAAGACGCTGTCAGAGACAGGGGAATACTGTGGTACGGAGGTCAGTTACCTCGCCACCGGCAATCCGCCGGAGGTCGAGACCCCCGAGATGTATGGTGCCCGCCTCCTCGCGGACATCGCCGAACGACCGGAGCATTATTTCGCTCAACGCGAGGTCTCCCGCACCGACCGCGAACTCGAAGCGTTTCAACTCCGTCTGTGCAAGCTTGCTAAGCAGATCCGGGCCGTGGAGAAGGGCGACCTGTGGTGTCACAACCTGCAATCGTGCGAGGCGAAGTGGCGGTGCGAGTTCCTCGATTTGTGCAGGTCCGGCGTAGAGATCGGCCCCGATACCGTGCCGCCGGGATATTGCAGGCGGCATACTACCCCAGTGGAGGTCGTACTGGAATGACATTCGATGAATTCAATCAAGTCGTTGCCGAGGCAGAGAGTGTTGAGCAGCGGGCGAACGAGGTAGTGCAGCAACTCGCTCGAATTTGCGTGGGTCGCCTCCGAAGTTCTCACGCATCGGTATATGTCCTCGCTCGGCTGAAACGAGAACTCCGTGATTTTGATTTACGAGACTATTCTTGGAGGGACAAATAATGCCCCCACGAGCACCCGCGCCCCGAATCAGTGCCGCGTCAAGCCGGCCGGCGATCCCGACGAAATCCTTTACAGTAATGCCCTGGACCGGCTCCGGCCAAGGCGAGAAGGTCATTCTCTACGCCCCAAGTGGGATGGGAAAAACCACTCTTGCCTCGATGGCCCCTGATCCTGTGTTCATCGGCGTCGATGATGGCGGGCGAATGATCCGCAATCCCAAGACCGGCCAGCCGATCCTTCATGTCCCCGGCATCGAGACATTCAGCGATGTGCGGGCGGCTTTGCAGAGCAACGTATTCGACGACCACGCCACAGCGGTCATCGACACCGTGACGATGCTCCAGCACTGGGGCCTGCCGTTCATGTTCGCCACGATCCCCCATGAGAAGGGTAACCGCGTCACGAGCATCGAGAGCTACGGCTACGGCAAGGGCTATCGGCATCTGTTCGACCTGATGCACGATGTCCTCGCCGACTGTGACCGCCTCGTCCGCACGGGCAAAAACATCATCCTGATCGCTCAGGAGGCCGCCGTCGCCGAGACGAATACCTCCGGGGAGAACTACCTCAAGAGCGGCCCGAGCCTGCACCACTCCGACAAATCGAGCGTTCGCAAGGATTATATAGAGTGGGCCGATCATGTGTTCCGCATCGGCTGGGAGGGCGCGGCGGTCGAGGATCGCAAGATTACCCCGGTTAAGGGTCGCATGGTGAGTGTCCACCCGGACGCCACGTTCGAGGCGAAGAGCCGCACGCTCGGGGCGGACTGTGCTGCGGTGACATTCACTGACCCGAAGGACGA
>JBDKUU010000651.1:0-1839 GCA_039679525.1 Phycisphaerales bacterium
GGATCCGTGACCGCAGTGTGACCCCAAGCGTTGACATGCCGGCCCGGAACTCGCGCGGAAATTGTTCAGCCAACTCCCGCAGCACCGAGCCGGCCGTGTCTTTTATCTGGACCTGAATCACGCGCGATTCCTCCGCTGATCCGTCACGCACAGCAGGAGCCACGCGTCGCCTTCGGGTGACGCCTGCTGTACCCGCCAGACCTGTCCATCTGAATCGGTGATTTCGTCCTGGACTTTTGGCATCTCCAGCACTTCGGAGGCCCGGAGTGTGATGTACGCCCAGCGCCCTGGCGCCCGCAGTAGCGCCCCGCCCTCGGCCGGCGCCGGTAATTCATCGACGATCGCCCGGACCGAGAGGCCGTTGTATGTGGCCGTCTCGTCGAAGGTGCCGTCAAAGAAGATTTCCGGCGCGTCGAGATCCATCGCTGTGCTACTCCTGAGAAGGGCGGGAATCGCCTGGCGACAGGCGGAAAGGAAGCAGGTCTTTAACCTGCCGCCAGGCGGAACGGTCAGGGTCGTCAGCTCGACGCGAGAACCTGGAACTTTTCCAGGGCGAGGAGCACGGCGTTCATCTTGGTCACGAGGTTGGCCACATCGGTCTTGACCAGAGCCAATTCCGTTGTGACTTCCTTCATGTTGTTCTGCTGCGTTCCGGCCAGGGTCACCAATTCGATGACCTTTTGCCCAACGTCGCTTTGGTTCTGCTTCAGGGCGTTGACAGCGTCGGTAATCGCGGTCCCCTGCGCCGCAGACGGATAAACGGACGAGCCGTTCCAGTCCGAAAGCGTTGGGGCCGTCACGGCCGCGAGCGTGTCGTCATGCGACCCGCTGCCGCCGGTGTTGTCGGTAAGCGTAACTGGCGCCGCCTGAGAGGCGACCGTGCCGTCCGCCGTGCCGCCGCCGTTGTCGGTGAGGGCCGTCTGCGTCTGCGCCACGTCTGCCTCATGTGCGCTGGCAATGCCGGTGTCGGCTTCGGTCTGCGCAATCAGCAGCACGTTGATGGTATCGGTCGCGCCAGAGGTGATGGCTTCCAGCGCAATGCCGAACAGTGAGCCGCCTGTCGCCTTCTTGGACAGTTTCGGCGTGTCGCCGGTCACAAAGTAAATGCGATCCCCGATTGCCACGCCGGAATTGCCGGCGTCGTTCACGGCTTTGACGCTCAGGTCAAAGACGCCCTGAGTTTCCACCGCGGCCATGGTTGACGTCGCATCGTAATCGGTAGCCGCGACGCCGTTCACGCCTCCCACAACCACCGGGTCGCCGGCCACCACGCTGGCGCCGACCACCAGGTTCAACACTTCGCCGTCTTGGATCTTGTTCTTCATCTCTGCTATCTCCTGCCGCTTGGGCTTTTGTCTGGTTCCTCTTGTCGGTCAGGGCCGGCACGTCGCCGGCCCATCTTCATTCAGTCTGCTCAGGCCCCGGGATTCTTGTACATGCCGCGCCAGTCAATCGCCTTGGCGGCGGCGTCAATGCGGACCTTCATCTCGGTGCCGTCCACGTCCCAGCCATCCTTCTGCTCGACGTACGGGGTTTGCACGCCGTTCAGGAAGAACACTCGGACGGTCTTTCCCTTCCGGGCCATGAGATACCATTCCGTCCCGGTGATCCGAGACTCGTAGATCCGCTGCACGGCGTTCTGGAAAATGTTCGCCTGCATGAGACTCGTCGAGTCCTTGTAAACGCTCTGGAAGAACGTTTCGGCTGTCGCCAGTTTCGATTCGCCGGCAAGGAAGAACGCCGGCTTGATGTTCAACCTGGTGACGCCATCGCAATCCTTCTGCGCCGCCATCTTGACGCGCCCGGCGTCATAGGTGGTCGCGGAAATGACTGCTCCTG